>CAMFQH010000006.1:0-20739 GCA_945980025.1 uncultured Lactobacillus sp. | reverse complement strand
TTTCTTAGACTCTTCATTAAACAAAAAAGGATGATATGGAAGCTTGTCAGTCACACTTCTTGTAGGATTAGTTACTAATCTCTCCATTGTACTAAGAGCATTAATTAATTGAGATTTGCCTGATCCATTTGGTCCAAATAGCAAGAGGCTCTTTAATAAAGCCGGATTTTTATATGAAAAAGTATTTGTTTCTTTGAGTTTTCTCAGTCTACTTCCAGTCTCGGCAGAAAGAGTTGTCTCATCTTTAAATGAAGCGTAATTCTTTACAGTAAATTCTATCAGCATCGTTATTATCCTCCACAAATTAGTCTAATTTTATCACAAGTCAGAACTTAATCACATGTTTTTGTGATTAAAAAAGAAGTGTATTGACACTTCTTTTCCACTTCTAAACATATAAATTCTCATTCAAAACATAAATAATCTGATCCGCATTATCTGAGAAAATTTTTCTCATCTGCTTATAGCCACCTTGCCGCTTGAAGTAATTACTACTAAACGCTGTTTCAGCATTTGGTCCCAAAACAGTTGAAGATAGCAATTGATTTTCAATTTTCTTAAGCCAACTCTTTTGCACCATATTCCAATCAGCCATACCATATACCTTTTGCATTGCATTATGGATACGGACATTATGATCGACTAATTCAGATCCAACGGCAGCCTGACGAATGAAACTAATAATATCTGCCGTTGTCTGGACTTGATTTGCACTCTTCCATGCGGTCTGAAGGTCGTTTTCTTTAAATCCCTTCTTTTCAAGTTCTAATTTAATTTTCTTTAGCTCATCGTAAGTTAGATCCTTTGGTCTAGTTGCTACAATCTGCAGAGCAGGAATTTCATTCACATTCTCTTTAATAAATTTATTAAAGCTTTCAATATAATCTTCTGGATTTGAGTTTCCTTGACCATAACCTCTTTCAATGCCTAAATATTCATCTGGTTCATTTGAAATGTACTGCTTATGACTACCGGTAGACAATCTATCTAATTGCTCAAAGTTTTTCCATTCTTTTAAAAATTCTTGATTATTTAAGCGTGGTAGATCTCTTGCCCATTGATCAATTGAATTAATTTCAGTTAAACGTTCAAATTCTTTTCGTTTTGAATCATTCATTCGTTTAATCTTTCGATCAATAGCGGCTGTCATATCAATTTGATACTGTTTAAAGTTGTCATTAATCTCAAATTGATGCTTTTGATCAATAAAGTAATGAACATCGTGACTTACATTCTTAACCACTGGCTTCATGTTAGTCACTTTATTCATTGCGTCATAAATTCCAACAGCATCATAGATATTAAAGACAGATTTATGAATTTCAGGACATAGTCTAGTCGCACGTCCAAGCATCTGTTCATAAAGAATTCTTGACTGTACCCGTCTCAAGAAAACTAAATTAGTGATCTCAGGAACATCCACACCAGTAGTTAATAAATCTACAGTTACGGCAATATTAGGATTCTTTTCATTCTTAAAAAGCTTAATTTCATTATTTGGATGTCTAATTGATCCGGTAATTTTCTCAATTGCATCATCGTCAACAGGATTACCAGCATTCTTAAATGATTCTTTTAATAATCTCACTACCATATCAGCATGTGAGTCAGTTGCAGCAAAAATCAGTGTCTTTCCTAATTCTGGATCATTAGGATTCAAACAATTTTGAGCTAAATAATCACACACTACTCTGTTAAAACTCTCAGTAATTACTCGCTTATTAAAGTCTTTTACCTCAAAATTCATATTATCTGGTAGCTTTTCACTTTTAATTGATTCACTTGATTGATCAAACAAATCAATCTCAGCACCCTTCTTAAAATGAATTCCTTCCTGAGATAGTTTAGTTTTAATAATTGTTGGAGCATCATGATCAACTAAATAATTATCTAAAACTGCCTGCTGATAACTGTAAGAATATACTGGTTTACCAAATATATCAGTTGTTTGAAGAGCTGGGGTTGCGGTCATTCCAATTGCTGTAGCATCAAAATAGTCAACTACTCTCCGGTATTGGCTAACATAATCATTTTGATCGTAAAAATGATATTCTTTTTCACTAAGTTCTTTATCTTCTGCATATCCACGGTGCGCTTCATCTACAATGATAAAATCATATTGACCAACTGATGGTTTCTCTTCTTTATCGTCATTATAAAAAAGGCGCTTGATCATCCCTTGAACTGTCGCAATTTGAATCTTAGTTGAAGCATCTGGTAATTTATCTTTAAGTTCCTTAACACCATAAATACTTGCAATCGAAAGATTACCAATTTTGTTATCTTTTATTGCATCAGCCGTTTGCTGCCCTAAAGAATTACGGTCAACTAGATACAGAATACGACGCGCACGCTTATGCTTTAATAAGCGATACATCAAGGCAATCGCGGTTCTAGTTTTACCCGTTCCAGTTGCCATAGCAAGTAAAATACGCTTTTTACCATCTTTAATGGCTTCTTCGATACTTTTAATTGCTTCAACTTGGTAATCACGATCTGCAAATTTAGGAAAATCTTGATCGTCTACTAAATCTTGATCTGCTAACTCAGGATTCTGAGAAGTTAATTTCAAAGCTAAGTCTTCTGGATGATGGAACTCTTCCAAAGCGTATGCACTTTCTTTAGGATTTCGTGCATCCCAGAACCAAATCCCCGATTTTTCCTTATATTGCTTTAAATATGGTCTCCCATTTGCAGTATAAATAAAGGGCACCCTGTATTCACCCATATCATTATCAACTAATAGATAATCTGATCTGAACGGAACTTCACGAGAGTACTCTTTGGGTTGCGCCATTTGACCTGCAATATCTTGATCCCATTTTTTAGCTTCTACAATGCCATAAAATTCTAGGCCCTTAAATAAAGCATAATCAGCGCGCTGACCATTTGGAAGAACCCATTCAGCAATCGCCATATTATGACCCTTTTGAGGAGCAGTTTTATACTTCCAATTATTCAGATTCTCACTATCTGCTTCCCAACCTGCTTGTTGAAGCTGCCGATCAATTAATTGACGAGTTTCTGCTTCAGTAAGTTGATGTTTTTTAGCAAATTGAACACTAATTTTGTGACGTTTAACTTGAAGTTCTTTAGATACTTCTACTGGCGTTTGAGCTTTTCGAGCTTCTTCAAGCTCTTTCTTTAGCTGTTCAATTTGTTCTTGTTGAAGTTGGAAAATATTAGCTTGATCTATTGGCGTTTTATATTCCTTTACTTCATCTTGCGAATATACTTCTAAAAAGTAGTTCCAAATAATATAGGCCTTTTTATCAACTTCAAGTGCCTGCCTTTTAGAAACGATAAATTGATGATCATGATCGGCTAAATTTCTAATATTACGAATATCATCTAAATATTTTGTAACAATTGGTGGATAGTCACCACGATATTTAAGTTCATTTATACGATCTATCTGTTTTAGATTCCAGTCTCCAAAACCTTCAAGATGCATAATTTCACGAGTTAATTGTTCAGCAAAATTACCAAAAACGGCAACACTACTTTTAGGGTCAGAATAAATTAAACTCTCCGCACTAGTGGCTAATTTTGCATATTGTCGATATTCTTCTTCAGTTGTTTGAAAATTAGACATCCTACAATCCTCATTCTTCATAATTCTCTTTTTCTATTTTACCCTGAATGCCCATTTAACAACAAGATCATTAAGAAAATACGTTCGTTTACTTTACATAATAAAAAATATGAACAAAACAAAAAAGCTGGCCAACAAGCCAGCTTTTCTACTACTCTTCACTATTCAATTCATCTAACATATCTTGCATATCAAGATCATCTGGTTGAATCTGCAGATACTTCTTAATCAATTCCTTAGTTGTTGGAATTTCACGCAACTCATAGAACAAGCTAATCATCTGTCTTAAGAAACTTGCATTATTTTGAAAGGCTGGATAGGCAAGTAAGAATTCACTCTTAGCCTTATCGTAATCTTCAAGTCTTTGATAAGAAACAGCCAAATTCCAGTGAGCTTGTGGCTCTAGCTCTTCATCGCCAAGATCCTTAAATAAGCTAATATTAGCCTCATCTTGATGCTGGTGAAGATATAAGTTAGACAATTGCAAACGCAAATCACTGTTGTCAGGAGCAACCTCAAGTCCCTTTTTAAGCAGGCGTTCTGCTTCATCTAATTGATTTAAATTAGCAGCAGCTTTGGCACCCAAACTATACAGAACCTCATCTAATTCATTATAAGACAAACCTGTTTGCGCAGTTCGGAGTACTTCCTCATTATTATCTTCTGCGGCATAAGCTTGGGCAAGAAGTGGATAAGCATTTACATAATCAGGTTGAGTTTCAATTACCTGGTCTAGGTACTTAATAGCTGCCTTATTATCATTAGCCGATAGCATAATTAAGCCAGCTTCATAAAGAGCATCAATACTTAAAATATCATTTTCATGACTCTTAATTTCATTTGCTGCTTCCTCATACTCACCCAATTTAGCAAGACAAGCTGCAATTCTTTGACTTAAAACTACTTCACCAAAAGTCTTATTATTTTTAGCTAATTCACGGTATAAGTCTAAGGCTTCGCTGTAGTCACCGCTAAGGTAGTCTAATTCAGCCAAGCCAAAGTTAATGGCATCTTCATCAGGAGCTAATTTATGGGCTTCTAAGAGCTTTTGATGGGCTGTTTCAATTAGTCCATTACTTTGATAGTAATCAGCTAAATCAAGCAAACTTTCAAGGTAAGCATCACTATCTGGCTTTACATCATAAAGTAGCTGCAAGCCATCGTCTTCATCCCCATCATTTAACAAAATTTCAGCTAAATAGACCTTAAACAAGTCTTCTTTAGGAAATTGTCCAATCAAAAAACGATAAACTTCTTTAGAAAGATCAGTAAAACCAAGATCAGTTAAGTTTTCAGCTAAAGAAGCAAGGATTTCTGGATCATCATTATCTAAAGCCTTTTTCAAGAGAATTCGATTATCAGAAAAATCATGATTTTGAATTGCATCTAATAGTTGTTCAGAATAAGTCATTTTTTCACTCTTTTCATTTGTGCTCTCACAATAATTGTACACAAAAAACGTGCCAAGCTATACAACTTAGCACGTTTTTATTTTGCTAGTAACTGAACAATTACTTAACAGCATCCTTAAGAGCCTTACCTGGCTTGAATGCAGGAACCTTAGAAGCTGGGATTTCGATTTCAGCCCCAGTTTGTGGGTTACGACCCTTACGAGCTGCACGGTGACGTACTTCAAAAGTACCGAAACCGATTAATTGAACTTTTTCACCCTTAGCAAGATCTTCTTGAATAGAGTTAAAGATTGCATCAACTGCAGCAGCAACTTCTTTCTTGGTTAAGTCAGTTTTAGCAGCAACTTCAGAAACTAATTCTGCCTTGTTTGCCATTCCACTTCACCTCCCAAAATGAACTAATAATATTTTTAAACAAAAACCTTTGAAAATAAGAAAAATGAGTTATTCATTTATTCCCTGCAATAAAATTAGCACACTAAGACGCTTAGTTGCAAGCTTTTTCGCAGATATATCCCTATTTTTTTTGAAATTTAAGGCTTATTTACGTTTTCTAGCTAAGATTTTAATTGGTGTTCCCACAAAATCAAAGTTTTGTCTTAATTGATTAATTAAAAATCTCTGGTATGAGAAGTGAAGCAACTCTGGATCATTTACAAAGACGACAAATGTTGGCGGAGTTACTGCCACTTGGGTCATGTAGTAAATTCTTAATCTCTTTCCATTAACAAGTGGAGTCGGTGTAATTCTAGTTGCTTCAAGAAGCAAGTCATTCAAGACACTAGACTGAATTCGACGAGTTTGATTTTCATGAACTTCTTTAACAAGCTTCAAGATATCTGGAACTCTTTGACCAGTCTTAGCAGATACAAAAATAATTGGAGCATAGTCTAAGTATTGGAACTCTCTTCGGATTGTATCTTCAAAGTCCTTCATACTTCTACTATCTTTTTTAGGTAGATCCCACTTATTTACAACAATAATTACACCGCGGCCTGCGTCATGAGCATATCCTGCTACGTGCTTATCTTGTTCACGAATACCAGTACTTGCATCTAAGACTAAAAGTGTAATATCACTTTCTTCAATAGCACTGATCGCTCTTAAGACAGAATACTTCTCGGTCTTCTCATAAACCTTGCCACGCCGTCTGATACCGGCTGTATCAACGATAGTATACTTTTGCCCATCATTGGTAAAAGTCGTGTCAATGGCGTCTCTAGTCGTTCCTTCGATATTAGAAACAATTACACGTTGTTCACCTAAAATAGCATTTACAAGTGAAGATTTACCGACATTTGGACGTCCAATCACACTAAAGCGAATTGAACCATCTTCATGTTGGTTAGCCTTGTCTCCAAATTCACCAACAATAGCATCTAGTAAATCACCCATTCCAGTTCCATGACTACCAGAAACTGGGATTGGATCACCTAAGCCTAAGCTGTAAAAATCATAAATATCTGTTCTTTGCTCAGGATTATCAGCCTTATTAATGGCCAAAATAACTGGTTTCTTAGTTCGATAAAGCATTTTAGCAATTGTTTCATCCATGTTAGTCATATGTTGAGTAACATCCCCTAACATCACAATTACATCTGCTTCATCAATGGCAATTTCAGCTTGTGCCTTAATTTGTTCTTCAATTTCACCAGAGTCTAGAGTAATACCACCAGTATCAATCAGGATAAATTCATGACCCATCCATTCAGCACGGGCATAAATTCTATCTCTAGTAACTCCAGCCTTATCTTCAACAATAGCTACACGAGAATTAATAATTCTGTTAAAAATAGTTGACTTACCAACATTTGGACGTCCAACTAATGCAACTACGGGTAATGACATATTATTTCTACCCCTTTCTATCTAATGAAATAAAAAAAGCTGACCGGAGTCAGCTTTTTTTAGACTAATGACGATTAATCCTTATCTTTAAGTTGATCACCAATAATGTCACCTAAAGCAAAACCGTTGTCATTGTCATTCATGTACTTATCAGCTACAGAATCTTGACGACGACGTGGACGTGAGTTGTTTTCACTCTTAGCAGCATTAGGATCAGCTTGCTTGATTGACAATGAGATTCTTCTGTCACTTGGGTCAACACTTAAAACTTTAACTTTAACGGTTTGACCAACCTTTAAAACATCACTTGGCTTATCAACATGCTTGTTAGCAATTTCTGAAACATGTACTAAGCCTTGAATTCCATCAGCTACTTCGATGAATGCACCGAATGAAGTTAAAGTCTTAACTTCACCTTCAATGATGTCGCCTTCATGTAAGCCTTCAGTAGCTTCTTCAAATGGGGATGGTAAAGTTTGCTTAATTGACAGGGAGATTCTGTGTCTATCGTCATCAATACCGATAACTTTAACCTTAACATCTTGACCAGCCTTCAATACATCGCTTGGCTTATCAACATGCTTGTAAGAAATTTCTGAAATGTGAACTAAACCGTCCACACCACCAACGTCAACAAAGGCACCAAAACCAGTTAAACGTGATACTTTACCTTCAACAGTGTCACCTACAACTAATTGTGAAGCAACGTTTTCGAAAGCTTCTTCACGTTCTTGTTCGATTAAGTCTTTTCTTGAAAGAATTAATCTGTTCTTGTTAGGATCAATTTCAGTGATCTTCAAGTTCATCTTCTTGCCAATGTAAGGCTTCAAGTCAGAAACGTAACGGTTAGAAATTAATGAAGCTGGTAAGAATCCACGTGTACCAACATCAACTAATAAACCACCGCGAACAGCACCAGTTACAGTACCTTCAACAGTCTTGCCTTCTTCGAAGACCTTTTCTAATTCCTTGTAAGCTTCTCTTTCCTTCAAACGAGTAACTGAGAAGAAGAATTCACCGTTTTCCTTGTCGCCACCAGCTCTTCTAAGAACTAAAGCTTCAAACTTATCACCAGGTTTTACCAATTGGTTCAAATCTGCATTACGGTCGTTAGTGAATTCACGCTTAGTGATTACACCTTCAACACCTGCATTTTCAACACCAACAGCGATTTGTCCATCTTCAACACTTAAAACTTCAACGTTAACAATGTTGCCGACTTCAACTCCCTGCATTTCTTTTAGAGCATCTAAGAATTGATTACTATTATCTGTCATAATTACCTCCCAATATCATACTTTATTTTAAAGTACTTGATATCTTTTTTCCACACTTTTGTTTAATTTTTTTGCTTTTTTTGAATTATTTCGGTTATTTTGGCTACAACTTCATCAATTGTTAAGTTTGTAGTATCTAATTCAATTGCATCATCTGCTTTTTTCAATGGAGAAATTTCACGATGCGAATCTTTATAGTCTCTAACTTCAATATCATGTTCGATATCTTTTAAATCTTGATGAATGCCTTTTTCTTGAAAATCTAAGAAGCGTCTCTTAGCTCTTGATGCAACACTAGCGATTAAGAAAATTTTTACCTCTGCATCTGGTAAAACTGTCGTTCCAATATCACGACCATCCATAATAACATCGTGCTTGCCCGCCATTTCGCGCTGCAATTCAACCATCTTTTCACGAATTGATCTTAAGGCAGAAACTTGAGAAACGTTCTCTGTAATTTCAGGTGTTCTGATGTCAATTGAAACATCTTTACCATTTACGTAAACCTTTTGTTCTCCATCTTCTTGCTTAAAATCAATTGTACTATGGTCGATTAAGTTTAAAATTGCCTTTTCATCCCCATAGTCAACGTTATTATCGTGTGCAATTAATGTACATGCTCGATACATTGCACCAGTATCGATATAAATATAGCCCAAATTATGTGCGATAATTTTAGCAACTGTACTCTTCCCCGCTGATGCAGGACCATCAATAGCTACTTGCATTAAATAATTTAGTCCTTTCTTTTTCATTCAAAGTAAATTCTACCATAAAACAAAAAACAGAAGTCAAATGACTCCTGCTAAATAAAATTATTTTTACTATTTAAACTTTAAAAGTTACGTCTTACAAATTTTTCTAAAACTGGCAATAAGGTCTTAGCCAATAATAAAACGACAATACTGTTAATTATCCCTTTAATTAGGTTAAATGGCACAATTGCTGAAACAATATAAGTTAAAAGCGATGAATTAAGCTTAAAGCCCATCAAAGAAATATACATTGGAGTTAAAACGAAGTAGTTTGCTAAAGACATTACTACCGTTAAAGCAATTGTTCCGACTGCTAATCCCAGAATTTGGTATTGTACTTTATCTTCATGCTTTTTACTAATGAAGTAGAATGGCAAGATATAAGCTAAGCTTGCTAAAAATGCAGCCAACTGACCAATCATTGAAATTGGATTAAATCCTGAAATAAAGAGGCTCAATAATGATTTAAAAAGGGCAATCATTGTCCCGCCTAAAGGACCAAAAACCAAAGTACTTAAAGCTACTAATGAATCAGAAAAATCCATCTTTAAGTAATCAAAACCAGGAATAATTGGTACTTCAATCTTCATAATCAAAAATGCTAATGCACCAATCATTGCCCAAGCGAGCCAGTAGGCTAATCTTACATGACTTAAACTTGTTTTTCTTTGCATGATAGTTCCTCCATAACATACAAAAGGTCTGTCGCTTCAGCAACAGACCTTATTAATCATCTAAATCATGTTTAATTCTTTAGTCTGTCTTCTTCCATCTAGACTATAACTATCGGTACCTGAGGTTCAACTACATGTGTAGCTCGCGGACTCTAACCGCCGGTCGGGAATTTCGCCCTGCCCTGAAGACAACATCCTTGTATTTATTTTTTACAAGTAAATAATAATACTTCTTGGTAGAATTGTAAACATTATTGTTTTTTATTATCTTAATTTTATTGATTGGCCAATACTAATACTATCAGCTGACTCTAAATCATTAATTTGCTCTAAGTGGTGCACTGAAGTGTTATTTTCACGGGCAATCTTTGATAAAGAATCTCCCTCTTGCACAGTGTAAGATCTTGGTGCCTCATGTTCTGAAGAACTGCTTCCACCATTGTTTTGCCAAGTATTTTGATTAGTTTGAGTCGAGTTTTGAGTTGATTGTTGGCTTTGATCTTGAGTAGTAGTTTGACTAGCACTAGATTCATAAGATTGGGTACTACTGCTTTGACTAACCTGACTACTTTGAGATTCTGACTGACTAACAACAGCTGGTGTTGTGTCTTGAGATTGACTTGAAGAACTTTCTTCTTCTCTTCTCACACTGCTACTCTTAGACTTACTCTTCTTAGAAGAATTGCGCTTACTCTTTTTACTTTTAGTCTTGTGAGACTTAGAAGATGAGCTTTTTGAAACCTTAACGCTCTTTTCAGCTAAGTTATTAGAGTTTGCGTGCAATCTTGAAGAAACAATCGGAATTAATGCAATGATAATTATTGCAACAATAATCAATCCAGCCCAGAGCTGACTATGATGTGGACCTTTTGGACTGCCTTCTGATTGAGTAGATTTTCTAGAAGTAACTTCTGGCTCTGCTTCTGGTTCTGACTCCCGATGATGCATTGCCCTTCTAGATGTTTTAGGACGCTCAAAATGCTTGTAAGGGCCTTTTGGTTCTTTATTGTCCTGAGATTTATTTTCCTTCATTCAAAAGTCCTCCAAATTATAGATTATTAGTTTTATTTTATCATAGCTTTTAATAAAGCGTTAGTCAGCTAAGTGATTTAAACGAAAGACTTCTTCATTCGTTAATTCACGATACTCGCCCGAATTTAATGACTTTAAAGTTAAAAAGGCATACTTTTCACGAGCTAACTTTTCTACAAAGTGATGTACTGCTTCAAACATTCTCTTAACTTGGTGGTAGTGACCTTCATGGATAGTCAATTGAACAATTTGAGTCTTCTTTTTCTCATCAGTCTTTAGAATCTTTAGCTTAGCTGGTGCACTCTTTCGTCCATCAATACGCACACCATGAGTAAGAGAGCGAATCTCTTCTGGAGAAAGGATTCCCTTAATCTTTGCTACATAAACCTTTGGCACTTCGTTACGTGGGTGCATTAACTTATTTGCTAATTCACCATCGTTTGTCATTAGTAATAAGCCCGATGTATCGTAATCAAGACGCCCTACTGGATAAAGGCGATATGGTACATCCTCAAAGAAATCAACTACTGTTTTTCTTCCTTTGTCATCACTTACTGAAGAAATCACGCCACGTGGCTTATAAAATAAGTATGTGTGGAGGGCTTCTTTTTCAATTGGAACTCCATTTACTTCAATCTTGTCGCTAGGTTCAACTTTTGTTCCTAGTTCAGTAACTTTTTTTCCATTAACAGTTACTTGTCCTGCACTAATCATCTTTTCAGCCTTACGTCTTGAGGCAATACCTGCCTGCGCAATTACTTTTTGTAATCTTTCAGCCATTTTACTCACCCTCATCAAAATTAATTTCTTTATTTCTACTATCATCCTGATTAAATAGGTTCACAGGATTATCATCTGCTTCAAATTCTTCAATTACCGGTAAATCAGCCAAACTTTCATAGTTAAAGTACTGTAAAAAATAATCGGTCGTTACATATAAGTTAGGATGTCCTGGGACATCCTTTTTTCCATCTACTTTGATTAATCCGCGCCAAACCAAAGTTTGCAAAGCCCCCGCTGAGTTAACCCCTCTTAAGTCATCAATTTCAACTCGAGTAATCGGTTGTCGATACGCAATAATCGACAGGATTTCAAGCGCTGACTGACTTAAATTCTTAGATAGATCTTTTTGGAAAAATTTAGAAATAATATCTCCGCATTTCGGACTAGTGGTTAATTTATAAGTTTGATTGATGCAAATTAACTGCAAACCTGAATTTTCATCATTTTTCAATCGGTCCTTAAGATGATTAGCTAATTCTCTTAGGGCAGCTGGAGAAATTTCTAACAACTGTAGTAAATTCTCAGTTTCTAAACCATCATCCCCCGCTGCATAAAGTAAGGCTTCTAATTCTGCTTCTTTACTTGCCATTAATCTCAACTTTCTCTAACTCTAGATCACCAAAATCTCTATTTTGCTTTACTACAATTTTATGATCACGACATAATTCTAAAACTGCTAGGAATAAACCAATTACTTGATCAAGATCTTGAAAGTTTTTAATACAATCAAAAAAACTAGTCGATCTTTTCTTTTGTAACCTGTTTTTTAAAAAGCTTGTCATTTCTTCAATTGAAGTCTCGTGAACCTCAATTTTTCCAACTTGTGGCTTTCTCAGTTTGAATCGCTCTAAAACTACTTTAAAAGTATTTGCAAGCTCATCACTTGTAATTTCTCCTAAAGGAAGTGGTTCAATCTCTTTTTTAGGGGAAACAGATGGATCCTTTGCCACTGTAATTGGCATTTCTTCATCTCTTTTTTTAAAGTATTCGGCAATTCTTTGAAAGACTGAGTACTGGACTAGTTGCTCAACAAGTTCAGTACGTGGATCTTCTTGATACTGATCTTCCTCAATAAAGTCATTTTTAGGAAGTAAATATTGAGACTTAATTCTAAGTAATGTTGACGCCATCACAAAATACTCTCCAGCAATTTGTAAGTCCAAAGTTTGCCAGCGAGCTAAATTAGCTAAATATTGTCCCGTAATTTTTGCAATTGGAATATCATAGATATCTATTTTTTGCGACCTAATTAAGTGTAAAAGTAAATCTAATGGTCCCGTAAAATTAGGAAGATCTAAAGTTAATTCATCAACATTATTCATCAGTTTTATTTTCCTTTAAATAATTTAATAAAGATGCCCAATTAGGTAAGGCAGTAATCATTTTATCAGGATAAAGATGCTTTAGGTCATTCATTACCAATTGCTTTGTTTTTTCATCACGCATTGTTGGATCAAGAGATAAATAGCGAATAATAATAAACTCTTTCTCTTCTTGAATACCAACAATACCGCGAGCATTACCATCTTGTTGATAGATAAGAACCTCGAATTGATTGGAATCGCTAGTATACAGTTTCATCTCTTCTTGCAGATTCTTAATATTTTTAAAATCTGGGAGATAAGATAAATATCCCATTACAGTTTTTTCGTAATCTTTTTTATATTTGCTGATCATAATAGTTAGGCACGTGGATGTGCTTGATTGTAAACCTCCAAAATATGTTTCTGCGTCAGATTAGTATAAATCTGCGTAGTTGTAATATCACTATGGCCCAATATTTCTTGAACCACTCTTAAATCCGCCCCATTTTCTAATAAATGAGTCGCAAAAGTATGTCTAAGAGTATGTGGTGTAACATTTTTGGTTATTCCGATAAGTTGACAATATTTTTTTATCTTTTGCCAAACAGCTTGTCTCGTCAATTGATGACCATGATTATTTAGGAAAATCACATCAGTAAATTGACCGCTTTTTAAGACTTGATTCTCTCGGACATCTTTTTGATATTTCTCTAACCATGATAAAGCAACTTCGGTAATCGGAACAAGACGTTCTTTTGATCCTTTACCAAGAACTCTAATAATTTTTAACTCACTGTGAATATCGCCAGTACGTAAATTAATTAACTCACTAACCCGCATTCCAGTTGCATAGAGCACTTCAAGCATAGCTCGATCTCTAATCCCCAAACGAGTATTAGTATCAGGAGCATCCAATAATTTAGTAACTTCTTCCTCACTAAGAGCGGTCGGCAATCTACGTTCGCTTTTAGGTGAATCAATTTTAACTAAAGGATCACGTTCAATTATATCTTGCCGCAAAAGCCATTGATAAAATTTTCGTAAGCTAGAGATCATTCTACTGATTGAAGTTGTGGCTTTTCCCTTATCTTTTTGTGTTGCAAGAAAAGCATCAACTACTAGATAATCAACTTCCCAACTTGTTTCATTCTGATCTTCTAAATAACTTAAATATTCTTCTAAATCAGTTCGGTAAGAAACAATTGTATTGGGACTTAAGCCACGTTCTACTTGACTAAATCGTAAATAATCTTCTAAATTATCCTTCATTATCTGTGTCTGAGTCATCTTTTTCTACCAAGCTAATTGTTCCTGCATCTTTATCTTCAGTAATTAACCCATCCTTTAATAAATGTCCCAAGGCACGTTTAAAAGCTGATTTAGAAATACCAAAGTGATTTTTAATCTCTTGGGCATCACTCTTATCGTAAAATGGTAGAGTTTTTGTAGCTTCACGACGTAAACTTACTAAGATCATTTGTGCGTCATCGTCAATTTCTTCAAATCCACGAGGAAGAACACTTAAGTTCAATCTACCATATTGACTAACTCCAATTACACGTCCCTTAATCTTTTGACCTAGTCGTAATGGACGAAACATTTCAGACTTATGAACAAAGGCTAAGTAGTACTGATCAGTAATTACAAAGGAACCTACTTCATAATTTCTATAAACAGTTCCGGACATATTTTTATTCTCTAAATGTGCTGGGAAATTAGCAGCTAATTGCTCAAAGACGTTTTCTTCAGCCATTTTAGCCCAAATACGTTCTTTTTCATCAGTTTCAAGACGTACTAATAAGCGATCGTCTTTCTTTGGCCATTGATCCTTTTCAAGTGGAAGATCATCTAAAGATACAACAACATCTTTGTCATTCAAACCAATATCTAAGAAAACACCCAAGTCACGGCGCACTTCTGTTACAGTTGCCCAACCATACTGATCTTTTTGAGCAAAAGGATAAAATTGTGTCATTTCTTTCTTTTTATCCTTATTTTCATAAATAAAGCCTTGTACTTCATCACCTAAATGGATTGGTTCATCTTGTGTAATTTCTATTTTCTTTAATTCAAAAGTTACCCCTTCAACCTGCACATAAAAAGCAGATTCATTTTCATCAGTAACTTTTCCTTTTCTTATTTCACCTAACATAATAGCGCCTCAATCCTTTTATTTTGTCTATCATCTTATAGTATAAGGAAAAAAAGACAAAAATAAAATAGCCAGCTTTCGCTGACTATTTTAATAAGCTATTTAATTCAGATTAAAG
Source organism: uncultured Lactobacillus sp. (assembly GCA_945980025.1). Lineage (GTDB taxonomy): Bacteria > Bacillota > Bacilli > Lactobacillales > Lactobacillaceae > Lactobacillus. Next base: position 5,789 of record CAMFQH010000006.1, on the reverse strand, counting down.
GTTAGTTGCTTCGCCTTGGTAAACAGCACCGCGACGAGCATCAACAGTAATCTTAGAACCATCCTTGATCTTTTCTACTGCATCAGTAGCACCAACGATAACTGGGATACCAAGTGAAAGACCAACAACAGCTGCGTGGCTAGTTAAACCAGAAGCTTCAACTACCATACCTGAAGCCTTCTTGATTGCTGGTAAGTAATCCTTATCAGTAGTCTTAGCAACTAAAATGTCACCGTCTTGAACTTTGCTGTTAGCTTCTTCAGCAGAAGTTGCAACTACAGCTTTACCAATAACTGATTGTTCACCAACACCTAAACCTTTAACAAGTTGGGTACCGATTAATTGTAACTTCATCAAGTTAGTAGTACCAGTTTCGCCCAAAGGAACACCAGCAACGATAATTACTAAGTCGCCGTCTTTTGCAAGACCAGTTTCTTTAGCAAGTTCAGCTGCCTTTTCAAACATTTCTTCAGTAGACTTAGGCTTTTCAGTCAACATTGGCTTTACACCCCAAACAACACCTAATGAGTGTTGAATCTTGTCGTTGAAAGTCATAGCAATAATATCAGCGTTTGGACGGTACTTAGAAATCATACGTGCAGTGTAACCAGATTCAGTTGCTGCAATAATAGTCTTAACGCCCAATTCTTCAGCAGTTCTAACAACTGATTCACCGATAGCTTCAGTAACGTTTGAACCCTTGTATTCTTCGAATCTTTGAAGAGCTAACTTGTTACGCTTAGCAAGTTGCTTTTCAGTACGCATGTCGATTTCAGCCATAGCCTTAACAGCTTTAACTGGGTAAAGACCGTTTGCAGATTCACCTGAAAGCATAGTTGCATCAGTACCATCAAGAACAGCGTTTGCAACGTCAGTAACTTCGGCACGAGTAGGACGTGGGTTTTCTTGCATTGAGTCAAGCATTTGAGTAGCAGTAATAACTGGCTTACCTAAAGCGTTACATCTCTTGATCAATTCTTTTTGTACAAATGGAACATTGATAAATGGAATTTCAACACCCATGTCACCACGAGCAACCATTAAACCATCAGAAACCTTTAAGATTTCGTCGATGTTGTCAATACCTTCTTGTGATTCAATCTTAGGGAAGATCTTTACGTATTCACAATGTGCTTCTTCAAGCAATTGACGAATGTCAAGAACATCTTGTGCTTTACGAACGAATGAAGCAAAGATGAAGTTGATACCTTCCTTCAAACCGAACTTAATATCGTTAGTATCTTTTTCAGTGATACCTGGGAGGCGGATTTCAACGCCAGGAGCGTTAACACCCTTCTTAGAACCGATTACACCAGTGTTTTGAGCTTCACAAACTAATTCTCTCTTAGCGTCATCTTTGTCCTTAATCAAAAGGTCAACTAAACCATCATCGATTAATACGTGACCACCAACGTGAGTATCGTCGTAAAGACCATCGTAGGTAACGTGGATCATGTCCTTGTTACCCTTCTTAGTGTCGTCCATAGAAATACGGATAGTGTCACCAGTGTTAATAGTGAACTTGCCGCCTTCTTGTTCAGTAGTTCTAATTTCGGCACCCTTAGTATCAAGAGCAATGCCAAGAAGTTTACCAGTCTTCTTTTCAACCTCACGAACCATGTTCATACGTGCACGGTGTTCTTCGTGGTCACCGTGTGAGAAGTTGAAACGGAATACGTTTGCACCTGCTTCAGCTAATTTAGTAATAGTCTCAACATCGTTTGAGGCTGGCCCTAAAGTACTAACAATTTTAGTTTTCTTCATCTTGAAAAAATCTCCTATAATACAAAATCAAAAACTACTTGGCTAAGTCTTTGTTTAATGAGTATAACGCATAATTACCGTGGTGTTTTGCATCAAACAAATCAAGAATATCATGGTGAGTAAGCTTGTTGTTTTCCATACCAACAGCTAAGCCGCCTTTACCTTCAAGTAATAACTTAACAGCGTAGGCACCCATTTCACTTGCTACTACACGGTCACGCATTGTTGGGCTTCCGCCACGTTGCATATGGCCCAATACATTAGCACGAGCGTCAAAGTCACCATATTTAAGAAGTTCATCCTTAAATTTTTCAGCGTCCATAACACCTTCAGCTAAAACAACGATTCCATGTTTCTTACCATTAGCAAATCCTTGCTTCAAGTTTTCAGCAATTTCCTTAATGTCATAAGGTTCTTCTGGAATAACAATTGCGTCAGCACCGGTAGCAACACCAACGTGCATTGCGATATCCCCACAATCACGACCCATAACATTTACAACAAATACACGTTGGTGACTTGTTGCAGTGTCACGAATCTTATCAATGGCTTCCATTGCAGTATTACATGCAGTGTCAAAACCAATTGTGTAATCAGTATAAGGAATATCGTTGTCAATTGAACCAGGAAGACCAATAGCATTATAGCCATGGCTTGTAAGCTTCAATGCACCGTGGTAAGAACCATCACCACCAATGACAACTAAAGCATCGATTCCGTGCTTCTTTAATTGTTCGATTCCCTTAAGTTGAACTTCTTCTTCCTTAAATTCTGGGAAACGAGCTGAATAAAGAAAAGTACCGCCGCGGCTAATTTTATCCGCAACTGTTTCAGAAGTCATTTGGAAAATATCACCAGCAACTAAACCAGCGTATCCATAACGAATTCCGCAAACTTCGATACCGTTTGCCAAAGCTGTACGAGTAACAGCTCTAATGGCAGCGTTCATACCAGGGGCATCTCCACCACTAGTTAAAATACCAATCCGTTTCATGAATTCACCTCTACGATTTTCTGTGTTTTACTCACATCGGTTTTATCGTACCATTTTTTTTACTCAATGTCTTCAAAAAAAAGCCTATTTTTTCACTAATAATCCTTATAAAATAAATGTTTTCGCTTTCAACCTTATTAGGCTCTCTTTTGCTTGCTTTCAAAAAAATTGAATTAATCTTTGAAATTAACCTGCCGAGCATTAGAAAGTAGAAATTGAATTTTGTTAGGGTTAAAACGATCACTTTGTGTCCTAACTTGAAGTAAATATATCTCCCCAATCTTCAATTTCTCACCTACTTTTTCCCAGACTTGAGGAAAAATAGTAAAGTCTCTCTCACCACTAGTATCACTAAAAACAGCAAAAGCCATGTTCTCACCCTTTTTTGTGGTAATTTGTTTGACTTTCATTAACTTTCCAACTGCAATTCCTTGCTCATTACTCTCAAAAACTTGTAATCGTTTTGCATTAAACTTTCGAGCATATTTTTGAACCGCAATAATCGGATTAATGCCAGTACTAAAGCCCATAGCTTCAACTTCCATCGCTGATTTTTCAGCTGCAGTTGGCATTTTTTCTTCTTCTACTTTAGGCTCTAATGTTTCGAATAACGATAAATTTGAGCCTGCCATTTTTACACTCTCAACTAAATCTTTATTTATTTTTAACAGTTCATTTCTATTAGGAGCTAGTCGATCAAAAGTTCCAGCCTTGATTAAATTTTCGACCGCATCTGCACTTAGTAAATTATTATCTATTTTCCAGAGAAAATCGGTCATCGACTTAATTGGACGCTTAATTTCTAAAATTTGCTTTAATAAGTCGCTTCTTAATCCCCGAATTGCCTTTAAACCGACTAAAATTTTTCCATTCTCTAATGAAAAATCTGCCTTACTATTTTCAATATCAGGCGGTAAGATCTTAATTCCCGCTTCTTGAGCTTGCATTAGGTATTGAGCAATTTTATTTCGGTTACCCATATTGCTGTTTAACAAAGCTAAATAAAAGGCTCCTGGATAATGCACTTTAAAATAAGCAAGCCAAAAAGCAATCTTACTGTAGGCAACGGCATGAGAACGATTAAATCCATAATTAGCAAACTGTGCAATGTAGTCATAAACTTTTTCAGCGGTTTCCTTTTTACGGCCTAATTTAATTGCACCTTCAATAAACTTAGCTCGTTCACGTTGAATTACATCCGCATTTTTCTTAGACATTGCACGTCTTAACAGATCAGCCTCTCCTAAAGAAAAACCTGCTAAAACTTGAGCTGTTTGCATAACTTGCTCTTGATAAACCAAAACCCCGTAAGTAGTGCCTAAAATTTTCTTTAAACTAGGGTCAGGATATTGAACCCTTTCCTTTCCATGTTTTCTATTGATGAAATGATCAATATTATTTATTGGACCGGGACGGTATAAGGCATTAACTGCAACAATATCTTCAAAACTATCTGGATGAAGCTGTTCAAGGACACGCTTAATCCCATCAGATTCAAACTGAAATACTGCATCCGTGTCCCCGCGTTGAAACAAGGCAAGTGTTTCTTGATCATCTAAGGGAATTCGGTTAGGATCGATGTCAATTCCATCCGCTCTTAAAGCTGCAACAATATTCCCTAAAATCGTTAAATTTCTTAATCCCAAGAAGTCGATCTTTAACAAACCTAGTGATTCAACATTCAATTTTGTCTGTTGAGTTACGGGAATTCCTAGGGGACCTGCTTGAAGTCCTACGATTTCAGCTAGGGAATCATCAGTAATTACTAAACCAGCCGCATGAATTGAATAGTGCCTTGGTAAATTTTCTAAATGCTCGGCGGTCGCAAATAAAATTTTACTCAATTCATTCGTATTCACTAGTAGCTGCAATTCTTTTGATTTTTGATAGGCCTCAGCTAAGGTGATTTTTCCCTTAGAGTGCGGAATGGCATCTAACCAACGATAGGTTTCGACCTTATTTAATCCAAAAACACGACAAACATCTTTTAAAACCTGCTTTGCCGCTAAAGTACCAAACGTTAAAATCTGGGCTGCATGATTCATCCCGTACTTTTCAAACATGTACTTAATTACTTCATCCCGACGATTGTCTGGAATATCTAAGTCAATATCAGGCATTTGCTGACGGGCAGGATTTAAGAAACGTTCAAACAGCAAATTATATTCAATTGGATCTACTTCAGTAATTCTAAGAGCATATGAAACAAGAGATCCAGCTGCTGATCCTCTCCCCGGTCCTGTTGTAATATGGACACTATGAGCAAAATTCATTACATCCCACACAATAAGGAAATAATCATCAAATCCCATTTCATTAATTACTTGTAATTCATAATCAAGTCTTTTTTGATATTGAGCGGGAATTTGATTATTAAATCTTTTTGCAAGCCCCTCTTGAGCTAAAGCATGCAAATATTCTTTTGAAGTAGGAAACTTATTTTGTTTAAATTTTGGAAGTTGCGGATCTTGAAACTTAATTTCTGCAGTACAGATTTTTCCAATTTCTTCTGCATTCTTCAATGCATCTTCAATATCAAACTTCCGATAACTTACCTGCAATTCTTCACTATTTTTCAAATAGTGTGAACCTGCTTGTTTAGCCAACCGTTCTATATTTTCTAAATGAGTATTAGTTTTAATTGCTTGAAGTGTACGTCTTAAAAATTGTTCATTACGGTTAAGGTACTGTCCATCTTCTACAGCAGTTATAGGTAAGCTAAATTGTGTAGCCAGTGAGCGAATATAATTTATATATTCTTGCTGTCCTGAATCCGCATAGACTCCCAAATACATGGAAGATGAGCTCGGAAGAGAATCTTGCAGCTTTCGTAAATAATTTGCTCCCATTTTAGGATTATTAGTTTGCAACATTTTTAGTTCACTATGTAAATTGCTTGGAGTAATTAGAATTAAATGGCCGAGATATTTTTTTAAATTTTCGAAAGTTAAAATATTTTCTTTTTCGCCATTTTCAGTTAAAAGATTAACTGCACTAGATAAACGTAAAATATTTTTATATCCCTGGTCAT
>CAMFQH010000005.1:0-20908 GCA_945980025.1 uncultured Lactobacillus sp. | reverse complement strand
AAGTGTGAAAAGTTAGCATACTAATGTGTTAGTCACAGTTAGGGATTTCTTCTCCCCCCAAATCATAAGTCAATCTACATCCCCGCAAAAATGCTATAATCAAAGCAAACCTATCAAAGGAGGAGAATTGTATGTTTGAAGCTTACAAATATTACTGGGAAAACGCCTTTAAGTACCGGGCTACTTCAACGCGGGCGGATTTTTGGTGGCCAGTATTGGTTAATTTCATCATTTTTGTTATTTTATATTTCTTACTAGCAATCGCTGGTTTTGCTTCTGTCACTTCGATTATGAATGGCTATAATCGTGGCGTTGGATTCTTAATTTTCTTGCTCTTCGTTATTGCAGTATTCGCTATTGCTATTATTATTCCCGGAATTGCTATCTGTGTCCGGCGGGTTCGTGATACCGGTTTGACTGGCTGGACTGTATTAGTTTTCTGGTTACTTTCCCTTATTTTTACAAGTAACGATAGTGCGGTGATGGAAACTATTTCCTCAGTCATTGATATAATCTTCTTAGTGATTCTCTGCTTGCCAACAGGTTATGTCAGCAAGCATGGGTGGTGGAGTGCCAATTACGGTAATGATATTACTGTTCCATCATTACGAAACGATGATTAATTAAAAGAGCTGGTGCCTCGAATGCAGCATCAGCTCTTTTAATTTAGTTATTAACCTTAATTATCCCTTGTAAATAGGTTGGTATGATCCCCGTAAAGTGATCTTATCAAGTCCGTTATCGAGGTTGTACTTGTCGTCGCTAAGCTTCTTTTCCCGGTAACCTGCCCGTGAAAAAGCTTCGACTAAGCGCGCCATAAATTCTTGACCACCTTCTGCAGTTTCATAAATCATGTGGTCAATGTATTGTGGCATGTTTGTACTCTTCCGCAATAAAGTGATTAAGTACACCTGCTTATCAGTCTTGTTAATTTCTGAGGTATTTTGCATCAATGACATATCTATTTCCTCCTATTCAATTCAAGAATTCTCTTCCTACTCATATTATAAATTATGTACAGGATTAGTCAAAACTGTTTATCAAAATTTTCGTTTATTTTGATCCATACCGATTAAACTTAATGGGAATAAGGCTAGTCCAAGCAAAACTAACCCATTATTATCATTTGATCCTGTTTGTGGTAATTGCTTTTCTTTTGTTAATTGTAATTTCCTAGCATTCACTTGTTGCGAAGTTCTTACTGCATCTTTTGAACTAACATCATCTGAAAATTTAAGTTTACTTGGAGCAGTTTGAACTTCATAAACTGATTTTTTGCCTAAATTGTGTACAACAACTTTTGAGATACTTGCTGCGTCTTCATTTTGTGGCTCACTAGGCTGGGCAGCATTATCTAACTTTTGGTAATTGCTTAAGAAGATTAATTTACCCTTCTCTTCAAATAATTTTCCCAACGCTAATAAAATCAGGTCACTGCCCTTTTCTCCCTCTAACTGAATCCCTAATGGCAATCCCTGTGCATTAACATAAGTCGGCAAACTTAATGCCGGTTCTCCCGCTAAATTAGCTAATTGCGTAAATGGCGTTTTACTTAATCCATGATACCAAGCATTATAAATAACATCCATTTGCTGATCAAAAGTCATCTTAGCCATTTGCAAAATTTTAGCAACATCTGCTGGTAAAAATGCCGGATCAGAATTTAACGGTGCAACTGTTGCGGTAGTTGGCGTTAAATAAATCGAATATTCTTCATGAAAGCTCTTCATCTGAGCAGCAACTAATGCTAATTCATTATTATAAATTTGTTTTGTTTCTTTGGGCGCCTTTTTACTAGCTTCATACAATGCATATGTCATCGGGCTAACCAAATGCTCTGTAACATCGCTAGCTTGCAGATTACGGTGCAGTTTTTGCTGAGCCAGATAATTAGCAACTGTTCCGTCACTCAAAGCTCCTAAATAATAAGCACGCATCAGTTTTACTCCATCAACCGGACTATCCTTTTCGACTACTTGAAAGCCCTGTTGCCGCAAGAAGGTTACTGCATTTAAAACCGCTGCTTTAGCGTCCGCACTAACAACAGAACCTACTGGCGATTTTAATGAATATGCAATTTTTAGGTCTTGGAGCTTAAGCGGAAATTCCTTCAATAATGATTTACGCTTTGGATCTAGTAAGCCCTCAAATAACTTGATAGTGTCCTCAATCCGCCGCGTTTCCGCAAAATTAACCACTGAAGGCGTTAATGAATCCCCAAGAATAATTCCCTGAGTAGGTTTTAACCCAATTACACCTGACCACGAAGCAGGAATTCTTAAGGAACCACCGGCATCATTTCCCGTTGCAATCGGTACTATTCCAGCAGCCACACTTGCCGCCGCCCCACCAGAAGATCCGCCAGCATTTCGCGTGAGGTCCCAAGGATTATGCGCTGGCCCATATAAATTGGAATCTGTAACATTAATTAATCCTAATTCAGGATAATTTGTTTCACCCACAATTACGAATCCCATTTTCTGCAACTTTGCCACAAAATTTTTAGTATAACCATAACGACTATCTTCCATATACGGAAGTCCATTCGTATTCGGATATCCTTTATATGCTTGGCCTAACCCTTTAATTAGAATTGGCACTCCGTAAAAAGGCTGCTCTGAATTAGTGTTTGTATCTGGCAAAGCATTTACCTGTTGCCGTGCATTTACTGGATCTTGATAAATCACACTATTAAGATCCTTATTTTCCGCTATTTTTTGATATGTATCATTAACTAGCTGTTGACTATCGATTTGTTGATTCTTAATTTGTTGTGCAATTGCAAGGGCTGATTGATCCTCATCATCTTTAATCGTTTTTGAACTTTGAGCATCAACTTTAACATCAGTTTGAGTGTTATCCTGCATTATCACTGATGCATGAGTGGGAGTAGGCTGAGATAAGCTAAGCCCTAATGGAATTGCTAAACAAAGAATAAAACCTAATTTCCAATGCTTTTTCATTACAAATCCTCCAAATTCGGATATTATATTTAAATTATACGCCGTTTGAATCCGTTTTCGTAAAAGGAATTAAAAAAAGACAAAACAGTTTTTGTTACTATTTTGTCTAAATAATTGAGAGTGGAAAAAAGTCGCTTGCGACTTTGTCCTCCTACCCCGCGAGGATGGCAACGACAAAACAAACAATGTTCCGATTTATTGGTGTACTCTGAGCATTAACTCTTTATCCTCAATAAAGGTAATTTATACATAAAAAATGTAGTAATCCAATTTCCTAATATAATAAATATTAATCCAATCCATCCTTGAACTGATAGCATTGCTGTATATACTAACCCATTAGATACTAAACATCCTTTTGCTAAACTAGCTCCGATTCCCATTAATGCACCACCAACAAACGCTTTCAATAACGTTTTACCATCACTTCCTTGAAATCTAAATTCGTTTTTACCTAATGAGCAAATAAAAGAGCCGAGAATAATTCCAATAATAAAATACATTCCCCAATTTAGCTGAACTCCGCCACCAATTATTAAGGAAAGCCATGATGAAACAGGACCTGTAATTGCAAAGCCACCAAAGCTATGAGACCAAAAATTAAATAGAAATGCGAAACCAGCCGTAATTCCAATTAGTAAAGCTGCGATTAAGGTAGGCATTTCTTTTTCAAATAGCCAATATCTAATGCCATTAAATTGCGAAGGTAAACTGATATTTTTATACTTATGGTTTAAATAATAAACTGAAATCCCTAAAATAATAACTAAAATTGGAACAATAAGTAATAACGGCTGAAATGGCAAATTTGCAACAAAACTATCACTTTTGATTGAAATGTTTTGTAAAGGACTAGTTAAATTAGCAAGCAAACCATTATTTGATGAAACAACAAATAACGCAAAGCTTAGTAAAGCAATTAGTCCTGTAAATCGTCCATCCCCTACCTTAACCAGGGTTCCAGACATACAACCACTTGCAAAAACTGTTCCTGCGCCAAAAATAATGCTCCCCACAATCATCGCTATTAATGAATAATCAGGATATTCTGGCTTAGGCAATACCCTTAGTTGTAATAAGATAAAAAGGATTAAACTTTGTGGAAAAATAATTAAAAAGACAGCAAGCAAACCACAAATATTTTTCTGCAGATAAACATCTCGTAAGCCACCAGCGATACAATAATGACTTCTTTTTAGTAAAAATCCAAACAAAAAACCAAATATTAATCCAGTAAATACCATCAAAATCACCTAATAATTTATATCAACTAGCGCTCAGCTACTGCTCCCTTTTCAATTCTAAAATTACTTGTTCCAGGTTCCCCTTTTTGAACTGGGAATTTCTCTGGATTAGTTTTATGGCTCATATTCCAATCGTACCAACCGCCATCATATACTTTAACATTTTGAAAACCTTCTTCTTTAGCGATAAAAAATGGTACACATGCACGCCAACCAGTTCCACAATAGAAAACAACTTCTTTATCAGGAACAATTCCTTTTTTCTTCCAATATTCTAACTCGGCAGTTGGGTTTTTAATTGTTCCGTCGTCGTTAGTGAGATATGCAACATCACTACTACTCTTGCTAATTCGACCATACACAGCTCCCTTAACTTCACCGGTTTCCTTTATGTAAGAATAGCCACTAATATTTCCCAAATATTCTTTCCATGACCTAGTACTTACTAAGACCAAGTTTGGATTAGCACTTTCGGCAGCTAATAACTCTTTAGGGGTCTTAATCAATGCCTCTGGATGTGCAACCGTATTACTTCCAAAATCGGTTTGTGCTTTAATCTTAGCTTCGTTACCTTTTTGAAGCTTATATCCTGCACGTGTCCATGCCTGTTGTCCACCATCAATAATTTTTATATTTTTAACACCGAGCCAATAAGCAGCAAAAGCAACCCGCGAAGCAGCACTAATATCATTAGAATAGAAAATAACTGGAGTATCGGCTGTAATACCTTTCTTTAAGAAGTTTTTACGCAACTGACTTGCTGGCAAAATATTCCAATGATTTTTTTGACTTTCTACTTCGTTAGTACTCATTTGAATTGCCCCAGGAATATGTCCTTTATTAAAATTAGGATATTTTCCATAAGCAACTGCTAAAATAGCAGTTTGCGGATTTTGTTCAATTAATTGATGCGCCTGTTTAGCAGAAATATAATACGTATTATCGTTAATTTCTTGATTTTCCTTCACTAACTTTTGATTTTCTGTAGCTGGTTTAGCGGCTGCTGTATTATTTCCATTACCAGTTTTACAATCTGCCATTGTGCTTCTTGAAATAGCCATACCTAATAGTGTACTCACAAGAATAATGGTAAAAACTTTAATATATTTCTTCATTTTATTTCTCCCCGCCTTATACGTTAATCTTTACAACCCAAGTATCTTGATTCTTTTTTACGAATTCATCAATTTTGTAATTATTTTGAGCGCAATAGTTCGCTATATTTTGAATTGCTTCTGGACAAGTAAACGTTAACTCAATGCATTCACCTGCCACACTTTTAGCAATAGCTTTTTGTAATTCAAACAATGGAATTGGGCAGTCTTTTCCCGTTGTATCAATTTTTTTCATCGTAATTTACTCCTCTAAACTTACGTATTCCCTCAAATAACATCAAAATTGAAGTGTAGATCATGACGACAATTACTAACCAGATAAGGAATGAAAGATTCATTTTCTTGACAAAGGTAACTGCCACAAAAACCCCAACACATCCACAAATTGTAATCGCCATAGCTGGTACACGTGCATATTCGTTTTTCTTAATAAATTCATGAGCCGCTATAGGCATTACTGAAGCACTTGAAGACATCATGATTGGAAAGGCAACTTGTGGACTCAAACCTAATAAATAGACAAGTGCCATACATGGTGCATATAGACCAATTCCGGCTGTCATTAGTGAACCTAAAATAAAATTTATCACACAGGCAACGATTAATTTCCACCCATAAAATCCAGTTGCAACATTATGGGCACCTAATGCTGAGGTCACTCCAGTAGCCGACAGAATCATTAAAATTGCTGTAATACCTAATGCGAAGCCCATTGTTATTTGAATTTTCTTTTCATCCAGCCGTGCGACTACCTTTGAACCAATGAAGGAACCAAACATCGCAGCCAACATCATTGAAAGTAAGGTTGTTCCGTCTACTTTAATTGTCTTAATATACAAAAATGCTTCTGTCATTACTGGAATCGCACAGGCAACATTCAAGGTTCCCGGCAGTAATTTATCATTTTTTAATGACTTTGTTAGTTTTAAAAGCATTGTTGTTGGTGCGTAAGATCCAATCCCTAATGCATCACAAAAATTGGTTACAAAGCCAATTAAGCCAGTAATAAATGGATTTCCATCGTTAAGCCTATTGCGATTTTTTATTAAATCATGCCCATAGTTATAGACCTGATACAAGAATAGACTTCCTAATATCGCTTGGGTAATAACTACTGCATTATGCATCTTGGCCCCTCCTCTACTAACACTATTTACTTTTTATGGTGTACGCGAACTAGATAACGAAATGTAGGGCCATCTTCTTCGACTTTTAATACCTCATGTCCTCGATTTTTTGCGTCTGGAACAATATTGGTAATTGATTGAGGACAGTCACTCAAGATCTCAATAACTTCACCATCTCTCATTTCATCATAAGCCTCAATACTCTTCATAGCAGGATAAGGACAAGGATCTCCGAGCATGTTTAAGGTATAATCTGCGTGAATAATTTCTTCTGACATTTCAAACTCCTCCTAATATTAATTACAACGATTTATTTAAGATATGACGTTTCCAAGCTTGACCTAGTAAGTAACAGATCCCAAGCAAAATAAATGTCACCACTAAACCACCAAAATCACCAAATGTTTCCAGTAAGTTAACTTTGGGGTATTTATAAGCCAAAACTGGTGCCCATGAATTCCAAGCTAAAACCAACAAAATAGAGCCAATTACATTTCCAACACCAACTAGCATAAAGTGAACTTGTCCTTCCATTGCACGGTACATCCAACCAGTCTCGCATCCCCCAGCAACTACAATTCCCAAGCCGAAAATAAAACCACCAATCATTACATTCGGTCCTGCCCAAAAAATTTTAGGAGTACGACCAAGCATGATAAAAATTAGTGTTCCTATTGAACTAACTGCCATTCCGGCTAAAATTGCATCAAGCATTAGGGTTCGGCCAAAGTTCCATAAATCACGAAATCCTGATGTGAAACAAATCTGTCCCTTTTCAAGTAAAAAGCCAAATGTTAAGCCAAATAGTACTGTTAATCCCAGCACTGTTGTAATTGCAAATGAATGAATTAAAAGAAGTAATGATAATATAATTGCAATAACGAATAAGACCGTATGAATTGTTTTAGCATTTCGTGAAATTTTGCTAATATCATGATATTTAGAAACACCGTTCTTATTTTTTACTAGTTTTGCCCGTGTTTGGAATAATGGAAGACGAATTATCTTTGTTCCAACGTAAGTTCCACCAGCCATGAAAGCTGCAAAAATCCAAGCATGCAATGAAAACTGAGGAATACCAGTAAAGAATGCTGCTAAATTACATCCCATCGCTAATCGAGCACCAAATCCAGCAAGCATACCACCAATTAGTGCTTGCGCCACTCGAATCCACGACATTGGCATTCGTAATTTAAGGTTATTAGAGATATAGGCAGCCCCAAATGCTCCAAGAAACATTCCTAAAACCATTACCCCATCAATTCGAGTTAAAATTGTTCCTTGGTAATGAATTAATTTTAAGTATTGAAATTGATCAGTATTAATACCAATTAACTGCATCAAATTTGCACCCCATCGGGTAAATTCTCCAGTAACTGCCCAAAAAGTTCCTGTTAACCCAAAGTAATACGCTGCTAATACTCCCAGCATTACGGTTACTCGTAATGGACTCCATGTGACCCGCCAGGATTTAGGAAAAATACTTTCTTTTGGTAAGCCTAAGTCCCTACTTACTGCTGTTTTTCGTTCTAAATTCATAAATTCATTCTCCTTTAACCCATTTTTTCAATTGTTGATAAATTATTTCATCCTCGCCCTCTTGCAGTGTACGAACATCAAATAAAATACTATCGTGCTCTAAGCGAGTGATTATCGGTTGCTCCCCACAACGTAAACATTTTTCAAGTTTGGTTACTGATATTTTTTTGTCACTATAAAGACGCAGTTTAACTAAATAAGTTGGTAAAAGATAACCAGGAAATGAGCCTCCACCAACTTGAGAAGTTCCTTTTTCAATAGTTATTTTTGCTTCTGAAAGTCTATCCAACATTCCCGCTAACTTCCTGGCTTTTTTAATTAAATTTTCATCACTGATGGTAATCATTTTTAATGTTGGAATTGTTTTCAAGACTTTTTCAGGGTTACGATATAACTGTAGAGTTGCTTCTAATGCAGCCAAAGTCATTTTGTCAACCCGAAGTGCTCGAAGTAACTGATTACGCTTGATTTTTTCAATCATTTTCTTCTTCCCAGCGATAATCCCCGCCTGCGGTCCTCCTAATAGCTTATCCCCCGAACAAGTTACAATGTCACTTGTTGAAACCGCTTCCTGAATTAAGGGTTCTTTTGGTAAACCATACTTACTTAAATCAATAAATAGGCCACTCCCTAAATCATTAATCATGGGAAGCCCCGCTGATTGAGCAAGCTGATATAATTCTTCTGCTGAAGGTTTTTCAGTAAAGCCAACTATTCGATAATTGCTTGTGTGTACTTTTAGAATTGCTCCAGTTTGCTCTGTAATCGCATTTTGATAATCATTCAAGTGAGTTTTATTTGTTGTCCCCACTTCTTTTAATGTTCCACCTCCTTTAGTTACTATTTCAGGTATACGAAAGGAGCCCCCAATTTCTACTAGCTCTCCCCTTGAAATAATTACCTCTTTATTAGGGACAAAAGTGTCTAATACTAGCATTACCGCTGCCGCATTATTGTTAACAACAATAGCGTCTTCTGCGCCCGTTAGTTCTTGTAATACTTTTTCAACATGAGAATATCGAAGACCACGTTTCTTCTTTTTTAAATCATATTCGAGATTAGAATAGGAAAACATAATTTCATTAAGATAACTCTTAATCGTTGGACTCAATAATGAACGCCCTAAATTAGTATGTAAAACGACACCCGTGCCATTGATAACCCGTTGCAGTGATGGTGTTTGACGCCTACTTAAGTATTGACTAATATTTTTCAAAACATTTTTCTGTGAGACTTTACTAATCTCACCCGTCAAAATTTTTTGGCGAAACTGACTCAGGCTCTTCTCTATTGCTATTTTTGTTTCTTTAATGCCCTTGTCTTCACTCCATTGTTTTATGCTTTCTATTTGTAATAGCTCATTAACCGAAGGCAATTGTCTTAATAATTTTATTTGCTTATCTTCCACTATCTTCACCTACAATTTTAGCCAAGTGATTAATAACCCTACTAGCTTGACGAACTTCCTCTTCAGTATTAAATGAACAAAAGGAAAACCTTGTAATTCCTTGAGTAGTTGTTCCCAAAGCTTGATGAATCAACGGTGCACAATGAGCACCTGCTCTTGTAGCAATCCCATAATCATTTAAATAATCACTTACATCAACTGAATTAATTCCTCTAAAATTCAATCCTATTGTTCCAACATGAGGTGCTGCTAAATTGGTATAAATTTTAATATTGGAATTATGATTAATTTGATGCGCAAACATATCTGCTAGTTTAATTGCCTTTTCTCCCTGCTTTTCAACTCCCCGACTTAGAAGATAATCAATTCCTGCTCCTAAGCCTGCAATTCCAGGTACATTTAACGTTCCACCTTCTAATTTTTCTGGGAGTCGATTAGGCATAGAATGATTATAAGAATCTATCCCACTTCCTCCTGAAATCAATGGCTCAATATCAATTGATCGGCTAAAACAGATTCCGCCAATACCTTCAGGGCCATATAAAGATTTATGTCCTGTAAAACATAAAATATCAATTCCTAATTTCTGCATATCTATTGGAATAACACCAGCAGTTTGCGCGACATCGACAACTAAAAGAATATCGTGACGATGACAAATTTCTGCTACTTTTTTTATATCAATTAGGTTACCAATCACATTTGAAGCATGTGTACAAATCATCATTTTAGTTTCCGGACGAATCATAGCTTCTAATTTATTTAAATCAACTAAATTAGTTTCAGAATTCAATGGTACGCAACTATTTTTTACGCCTCTTTTTGCTAACTGATAAATTGGACGCAAAACGGAATTATGATCATAAACTGTCATCATCACATGATCGCCAGGTGTTAGGTACCCCTTAATTACAGTATTCAATGCCTCAGTAACGTTTTTAGTAAATACTACTAAAGAACTACTAGGTACATTAAATAGTCGTGCTACTTTTTGACGAGTCGCATAAACTAATTCGCTAGCATTAACTGCGGCAGTATAGGCTCCCCGTGATGGATTTCCATACTTTCCACTACTCAATACCTGGTAAACTGCTTGAGCAACTGATTGAGGTTTAGATATTGTTGTGGCACCGTTATCTAAATAAATCATGTCTATCTCCCTAATTAAGCACATGCGTACGATTCAATCGTTTGGTAATATGATCTTTATCCAATCGTTCTAATACCATCACTGCATATTTTCGTGAAGTATTAGTCAAATCACGATATTCACTTATCCCAATTCCGCTTGGATGTTCACTCAAATATCGCTTGACGTTACTAATAATTTGCTGATATGCCTCGATTCCAAGATAATAGCCATCGTTCAGTTGAATAAAATCTTGTCCATCAAACGCTACTAAAATTGCCTGTGTTTCTTTATCATTCGTCAATTCATCCAAGGCTATTGGTGTTAATTCAGTTTCAGCAAGTTGTTTTTTTAATTTGTTTTTCAATATGCTTTGTCGTTGATTAAGCTGAACCTTAAACTCCATTGTTGAAACTAAATCATGGTTCACTTTAATTTTCTTTTCTTCTACCATTCGTTTAATCATTTCATTACCCAGGGGTAGTTGAATAAACTGATTGATTTTAGAAATTAATTCTGGTCGAGAAATTCCACCCATTAATGGATGTTTGTTTTCTGAGGTAATAAGAATATTTAATATTTCATTTTCAATAGATTGAAAATACCTATTTGTAAAATAATTTGTTGCAATTTTGACAAAGCTTTTCTTCTCAATACCGTCATTTAGGATTTTTGTTAAACTTTTGACATCAGTATCTAACAAATCTGCTAAGTCACTAATTGTAGCTGTTTTATTTTTTGAATGAGTTAAATAATCAACAATAATTTCATGCTGATTGCCATTAGCGCGAAGTTGCAAAGTATTAAAAATTGATTGATTATTTCGTGAATGGTGTTTAGCACTTGCAGATAGAATCTTTCCTCCACCGACCGTTACCATTGGAGAATAAGTACGAATAATAAAGCGATCTCCATTTTTTGCAGCAATTGCGTTCTCCAATCGGATTTGCATAAAACAAGTTGTATTTGCTTTAACAGTGTCAACTTTCATAGGATAAATTCGACCAAATACTTCCATTGATCCAACATATAGTCTTATCCGTTCATTTAATTTTAATGATGGGACATTATTCAGCATTGTAAGTTGAACATCGATTACCTTACTATCCTTTATATTCCCAGGAGTAGTAACTACCTCACCTTTGTGAACTCGTTCGTTTTTCACATCTAGATTTAATGCAACACGATGATCCGGTAGTGCCAATTCTTGGTCCATGTCATTAACTTGAACATTTTTTACACGAACTGGAATTTGTGTTGGATATATTTCTAATTGATCACCGGCTTTAATTTGCCCATCAATTAATGTTCCTGTGACTACTGTGCCATGACCTTTAATTGTAAAAACACGGTCAATATTTAAACGCGGTTGTTTTTGTAGTGGATGCCTTTGTATCGTACTAGCAATTTGATCCATAACAGAAATTAATTCCGTTATCCCTCGACCACTTATAGCATCTGTTACAACCAATGGTGCATTTTCAAGAATTGTTCCACTAAATTGTTCTCGAATATCTTCAATTGTTAATTCACACATTTCATCATCTACTGTATCCGCTTTAGTTACAGCGATTACAAATTTTCGTATTCCTAAAAGCATTAAGATTGATGCATGTTCTCTTGTCTGCGGCATTACACCTTCACCAGCATCAACAACTAGCAGTGCCATATCAATTCCAGTAAGTCCAGAAATCATATTTTTGAGAAATTTTTCGTGTCCTGGTACATCGACAAAAGCAATTCTTCTTTTGCTAGGAAGATCAAAATATGCAAAGCCTAAATTAATTGTTAAACCACGTTCCTTTTCTTCTGGTGCTGTATCCGTATCAGTTCCTGTTAATCTTTTAATTAAAGTTGTTTTCCCATGATCGACATGTCCTGCTGTAGCAGTAACAATATAATCCATCCCAATTTTCCTACTTTCCCTTAGATTTCTTTATAACTACTCTTTAAGCCATCTCTAAAAGCATGATAAAATCCCTTATAATTGACATCTTCATCATTTAACAATTTTCTTAAATTTATTGAATCTTTAAGGTCGTATCTTAAACTAAGACCACAACCCGCAACTATTTCCCCTGGCGTGCCAATTATACGGGCATGAAATTTTGCATTTTTCACTATTACTTCAGTCTTTATTGCCTCATGAGTAGAGTCAAAGACAACTAAACCATACTCCATTTGCATAGTCTTCATTGCTCCTTAGTTATGGTTTTACAACTCTTTGTGATGTCCGCATCAATTCTGTAATCCGAAACATATTAGTAATTGATCCGACCCCAAGCTGACCCTTTAATTCAAAGTAATTAACACAGATTCCGCATTCTAAAACGTGAACTCCCATTTTTTCTAAAGCTACTAAATCTTCAACTGTATCGGTACCCTTAACCGCTAACTTGACACCACTATTAAACATTAAAATATATTCAGGTAATACATCCTGTTCTGTTAAGGAAGAGATAAAACTTTTAGCTAGTTGTTTACCTAAGGTTGAGTCACCATGACCAATTTCGTCGGAATCCAAAACAACAATGTATCCCTCTGACAATCTGATTGTATTTACCGTTGCGTTCTCTATTCGTTGTTGATCATCTTGGCCATTATCAGCAGAAGTCATCATTACTTCATTTTGCTCTACATTTGGATGCGAATTTGATTGTTTTTTTACTACTATCGAATATTTATGAGCTCCCAACTGCTTAATAGTACTTTTATATCCTAACTGGTTAGCCATTTTTTCAATATTTTCAGTTGCAATTTTTTCGCTTACTAATGTTGTTACGTTATCGTTATCCCGTAATGCTTTTCTAGTCAAAATTACTGGTACTGGACATGCTTTCCCCATTGCATTAACTGTTTTCATCATTAAAATCTCCTCGTATTTTTATTAATCAACTACAATCTCTGGTTGCTCGTTTGATAACCGCTTCTGTACCTTTCCAATTACTGCTGGTTTTAATGGCAATCGCCCTAATTCTTTCATCATTTGTCCGACATACTCAGGTTGAACAGCAATTAGTAAACCACCAGAAGTTTGCGGATCAAATAGAATTTCTTCAAGTGCATAATCATTAAATGTAAAGTTTATGCGATCCCCTAAAAAATCTCGATTTCGTTGACCACCTGCAGTTGTCAAAAATTCTCCAGCATATTCATATGCTTCTGGAAGGATTGGAATATCTTCAGCTTTTAAAATTGCTTGATATTTACCGTGCAACATTTCTGTTAAATGACCAGCTAGGCCAAATCCAGTAATATCTGTACAAGAATCAATTGGATATTTTTTCATAATATCGGCAGCTGCTTTATTTAATGTTGTCATTGATGTAATCGCTTTTTCATAAGCAGTTTCACTAGCCTGTCCCGCATTATAAGCAGGAATGATAATTCCAACTCCCAATGGTTTAGTTAAAATAAGGACATCGTTATCTTTTACCTGATCATTGCGTAAAATCTTTTTGGGGTTTACTGTTCCCATTACTGAGAGCCCATATTTAACGCGATGGTCATGGATAGAGTGTCCACCAGCTAATATTCCATTAGCTTCTTTAACCTTTGAGGCACCCCCTGCTAAAATCTTTTCTAAAATATTCATATTGCTGTCTTCAGGAAAACAAACAACATTTAAACAGGTAAGCACATCTCCACCCATTGCAAAAACATCTGATAATGCATTAGTTGCCGCTATTTGACCAAATAAATAGGGATCCGTAACCATAGAAGGAAAAAAATCAATCGTTTGAATAATAGCAGTTTGATCATTTATTTTATAAACTGCCGCATCGTCATCTGAATTATAGCCAACTAATAATTTATCGCTCTGCTTAGGTCGAGGAAGAGAATTTAGAATTGATGCCAAATTTCCAGCACCAATTTTAGCGTTACACCCACCACAAACAGTTAAAAATTCCTCATCGTCATTCATAAAAACACATCCTTTTTTGAATATGTATGGCCGTGAAATTGTTCACGGCTAATTTAGTAATTAAACTAAATAAATATGTTAATTCTTTGTCTTGGCTTGTGACTTAAACTTTCGAAACCCTTCTACTAGCATCAAAATAGACGTATAAATCATTACAATGATTACTAGCCAAGTTAGCATCGTTAAATTCATGCTTTTAACAAAAGTTACAGCCACAAATACACCAATACAGCCACCAATAGTAATTGCAATTGAAGGCATCCGCGCGTATTCATTTTTCTTGATAAATTCGCGAGCGGCAACTGGCATTAATGCTGCACATGATGCCATCATGATTGGGAATGTTACTAGCGGATTCATTCCCATTAGATAAACTAATGCTAGACATGGTGCATATAGCCCAATTCCAGCAGTCATCAGTCCTCCTAGAATGAAGTTAACAAAACATGAGAACCATAATTTCCAGCCATGTAATCCCATAGCTGTATTTCCTGCCCCAAGCGCCGCAGTTACTCCAGTTGCAGATAAAATCATTAAAATTGCGGTAATTCCTAGTGCAATTCCCATTGCTACTTGAATTTTCTTTTCATCAAGCCGCGATACAACTTTAGACCCGAAAAATGAACCTAAAACCGCTGCGACTACCATTGAAAGTAAAGTAGTACCTTCAACTTGAACACTTTTAATATATAAAAACGCCTCTACTAACACAGGAATTGAACAAGCTACCGTCAATGTTCCAGGAAGCAATTTATCATTCTTCAATGATTTGGTTAATTTTAAGAACATTGTCGTTGGAGCATATGAACCGATTCCTAACGCATCAAAAAAGTTAGTTACAAACCCGATTAAACCAGTAACAATTGGATTTCCATCATGAAGATCCTTACGATGTATAATCAAGTCACGACCAAAGATAACAACTATATAAATTGTCATTACCACTAAAATAAGTTGTGTAATTAAGGTTGCACTCATTTTTTCACCTCCTCGGATTACTTAAGAATAAAACCTCCAGAAAGTGGATCTTGTGGATCAAATAACAAAGTATTAAATCCAGTAATGTACGCAGATCCAGTAACTTCTGGAATTACAGCCTTATGATCACCAACTTTAGTTTCCTCTAAGACTTGACCGGTAAATTTAGTATTTAAGATACTTTCATAAACAAATTTTTCATGTAATCCTAGCTCATTTTTAGCATATAAAGTTGCCATTTTAGCACTAGTTCCCGTCCCACAAGGAGAGCGATCAACTTGACCATCACCAAAGACCACTACATTTTGCATTGTTGCATCTTCTGATTTTGGTTCTCCATACATTTCTACTAAATCAATCGTATTAATATATGGCATTGTTGGATGTTGAACCTTAATTTGTTCATTAGCCGCCTTAAGAATTTTCATACCTACTTCAGCTAATTTTTCGGAATTTTCCGGTTCAATCTTTTCGTTAACTTCTTTAATCGGTAAAATTGCAAAGAAGCTCCCACCAAAAGATACATCAAGTTTAATTTGGCCAAGATCAGGAACATTAATAACAACATCTTTTTTGTATAAGAATGCCGGAACATTCTTAAACGAAACACTATCAACTACAAATGGTTCTGATAAATGAGCAGTTGCACGAATTATTCCTGCTGGTGCTTCCAGTACAACTTCCTTTTCTCGGTCGGTTGCTTTGACATCAACCATTCCGTTTTCAACAATAGCTGTAACAGCAGCAATTGTATTGTGACCACACATATTTAAATAGCCACCAGTATCCATAAAAATAATTCCAAAATCGGCTTGAGGACTTTTAGCAGGAACTAAAAAAGCTCCAAACATTGCCCCATGGCCCCTTGGTTCTAACATGATTGCTTTTCGTAAGTCATCATGATGGTCAATAAGATATTGTTTTTCTTCTGCAATTGTATTTCCCTCAAGTTTTGGAATACCGCCAATAATAATTCTTGCGGCTTCTCCAGCGGTATGAGAATCAATTGCACTTAACATTTTGTTAAACTTCATCTTAACTACCTCCAGTTTGATTATTATCAGCTCGCATCTTAAGCTTTAATAATCCAAGCGCTTTTTGAGCATCTCGTAAATCAAGATTATTTTCGCCAACAACTGTTGTTTCTATTCCCGCGGTAGATTTGTTTATATCCAGTACATATTTCGTATATTCATTTTCAACTACAAAAGTTGCTTGCTTACCAATAAACTTTAATCCAACAATTGAAATACCTTCATCACCAATTGCTGCCATAGTATTCATAAAATCAACATCCGAATTTCCCCAACCATCAGCAGAAATTACAGCACCTTTAGTACCCATTCCTTTCAGCCATTTAGCTGTGCGCTGACCTACTAAGTGCTTTAATTTATTGTCCTGAGGAGTACCGACAATTATAATTCCTTGAAGATTAATATCTGGATCTTTGCCAAACACCTCTACAAGAGGATCACGGAAATGATGAAGCGTTGTTTCTTTAGTAGAAGGTCCCACTCCCATATTCATCATCCTTTCTAAACCAGTGCATGAATAGCACCATCACGATATTCATTTGGTGTTAAAAGGACAGGAAAATTATCCATATCAATAATGGACTCACCACCGGCCATTCCACTAGGTTCGGTAGGAAAAAGTAAATTATCGTACATTGCTCCCTGTCCAGCCACTTGTTTTACAATCGCGACATTTGGTTTCCCTTTATCCTTATTCGGATAATTAATATATTCATGGGTTTCACTTGCTTCTCGACCATCAAACATCTTCATAATTTTGCGTATTGGTTGTAGATAACTATCGGCAAGTGTAAAGATGTCGGTGAATAGTTTTCGATTATACTGGTAGTTTGTACTAAGCAATACATCAAATGAGATAATATAATCATCTTTACTAGGTGTCCCAGCCATTCCTAATTTGATTTGGTCCTTTAATATTCCATCAGAGGAGCCAAAGTCATGAAGTTGCGTACCTGTTACATCGGCACCTGTAATAATCATTTCTACTCCCGTAAGAGTATGTGTAAGGCCCGTCCCTAATGAACCAAGTACTTTTGTTGAGATTGGAACAACATCCATAATTGAATTGACTGGTACGTCGAGTTTATGTGGTTGAATTATGCGAATTTTGACTGAATCATAATATGATGGAAGTTTTTCATTTATTTCCTTGGGAATTATTAAATGACCAGCATTATAAAAGTACCCTTCGCCAAATGTTACAGTTCGAACATTAAATGCGTTAATTTTCAAAGTATCTTCCATTATGCTTTCCTCTTTTCAAAAAAAGGCGCGACCATACAATAGTCGCGCCTTTTAGCCTTCCAAATTTGAGGTTAAATATCGGCAACATATTCGTACGGAAGAGGTACGATCTTGCCAGGTTGGTCAATTGCCACCAGTTGTCTTAATGTATCTTTTACAATGCCCGTCTGCATTTCTACATTATTTGGTTCGCCCGCATTGGCACCCATTGGTACACGTGGAGCAACGGCACGTGGTGTACCCTGCTGACGTACTACTGGAGGTAACGCTGCAATGATAATAGTAGGAACCCCAAGGGATTCAATAGCTCGCTGCACGATCACGGCAGTTCTATGACAGGTACCTCAACCAGCGGTCAGAATGACACCATCGACGCCTTCTGCCTTAATTTTCTCAGCAATTTCTGGACCAGTTTTTTCAGTGAAAACTTTAACGTCTCCACCACCACCCATACAAGTGTAGAAGTTAGGGGCAAGTGACCCAATAAAACCTTCATCAACCAGTTCCCGTAAACGATCAATAGGGAACATTGCATTAATGTCTTTGTTTACATCTGTATTATCATAACCACCGTGGGAAACCATTAATTCATCATCAGTTGCTGTACTTGGAACAACACGATAACTAGTATCACCAGCTAAATTGAATGGTTTATCTTTTTTCAAATGAACACCGGCAGCAGTTACAATCGCAATCTTCATATCCTTAAGGGGCTTTGTTACTTTTGCAAAGACCGGCTTAGGGGTAATCGGAACAAAAACTTCGGATTGTAAGCCATCAATATTTAATAAGCTCATCTTTATTCCATTCCTTTCTTTTTTTCTTCAGCAATTTTTGCCATTCGCTTTTTATATTCATGAAGGGCACCTAGATACTTTTGATTTGCTTCAGTATCTAAGACTTCTGGATAAGACATTAACCAGCCAACTTCTTCACCAACTTTGGGTTCATACTCAGTAATAAGTAGTCGCCGTGGGATATCCATTTTCCCCATTCTTCCTTTGAAATCGATTTTGACACTGACATCATTTACTTCTGTAATGACACCTTCAAAAACGCGTTCCGTTGATGAATATCTCAATTTATCAATTTCAGAAGAGTAGTCCATTCGTTTGTCGGTCATTAGTTAGCATCCTTTTCATAATGTTCTTTCCGCTTTTCGCTCATTGGTAAGCTTTGTTCGTTTTCAACCAACTTTATCTTCTTACCAGTAGCTTTTTCAATTAATTCAATGTTATTTAACTTAACATTTGGATTCCATTTCCGTTCTGGCTTCTTAATCTTTCCACCAGCCATCTTAGTCTCTAACATTGCCAAAGCACGAATTGCATCTTCTTGGCATAGGGTGTTGTTTTCAAGAACTTCATTTTCAATTCCCCAACGGGATTTGTTATTATCAACAATTGCGTCCATGTACTTATTACCAGTAACAAGCTCACCTTGCACAGCCGAATAAGTAATACCAACAACAGGTACACCGCGAGAGCCGATTGCTTCGATATTTTCACCATAATCAATATGGTTATTACCAAAGCCTTCAGTAGTTACAATCGCACCATCAAGACCCATTGCTTCTGCCCACATTCCTAAACGTTTAGAAACATAACTCTTTTGAGTATTGGCTTGTGGAGAACCGATCAAGCAAACTCCAACAACATCGATATCTTCGTCATTAAGAGCTTCTTCAACCAGCGGTTCACGCCAATAATGACGGGATGTTTCTTTTGAAGCAGGCCCAATACAAGTCAAGGCATGAATACCACCGTCTAAGATTTCAAGTGGTGATAACATAATTGGTAAGTTACCAAGGTCAACATTGGCTTGAGCTCCTAAGGTTCCAACTGGTTCCTTTGGCAAAATCAAATTATCATGCATAGCCCCTTGACCCATAATTTCTTTCACTAAAAGTACACGTTTATTGCCATAACGACGCTTTTGTTCAATAGTTTCAGTATCAACAACCAAACTATCATCAGCTTTTTTAAGAGCTTCACGGATCTTCTCAACAATCAAGTCAGCCGCTTCGTGTGCTCCACGTGGTCCACGACGTTCACGGTTTGTTCCGGCTTGAACAGTTGCATTGATGACCAGCATAATCTCGCCTTTATCAATTGCACCTGGACGACCCCACATAACATTTTCATCAACATAACCTTCCGATGAACCGAATTCACCAACTTGAACTCCATTTTCATCTGTACCAGTTAAGACGGTAACGACACCATCAAGAACTCTTGTTATGCCTTCACCAAGCTCACCCTTTTCCTTGGTAGCAATTGGTTGCACGTCCATAATACTATTAGTGTATTTATGGTAATCATCTGGAGTAATAACGCTGATCTTCATATCTTTAACAATTTCTTGAGATTCAATTGCTTCTTTACAAAGTTCGTCTGCATCTCCAATGACTAATGTGGTTCCATCGATTTTAGTCTCATCACCAAATTCAACTTTGTCGATCTTAAAGTGTTTTCTGGTTAAGCTTCTTATAACTTCCTCATCAACTTTATTTTCTGTTGAAGTAGATGATTCACTTACTTCTTGGTTAGAAGCATCCACTGCTGGTACTGTTTGAGCAACACCTTGATTAATAATTGACAACGGAACGTCCATTTCAATGCCTTTACCTTCTTTAACTGAAAGGTGAAGTACTCCATTAGACATCCCACTATTAACAACACTAGTGACTGTATTAGATGAATCTGATGTACTATTTGAGACTACATCATTTGTTGAATCTTCCTCATCACTATTTTCTTCTGCTGAAGGGTCCTGAATGTTATCAACAACTTCTGGTGTTAACGGAACTAAAGCATCCTTAGTCTGATTTAGAGTTGCTCCTAGTACCTGACCGATCTTCAAAACATCATCAGGTAACTCTAATAGACCAGAATCTTCGTAATCAGGAAAAAGTGTTGGATCTTCTAGGTCAGAAGCTTCAATCAATTTTCCTTTCTCACGCCGACAACATAAAACAGCTGGGTCATCCAGATGTTCCTTCGCAGTTTCGACTGAAATAGACATAGGCCAACCTCCTTAAATGTTTGCTAGCCAATTACTTGCAATTAGACTACTGATTTATGTGTGATTTGTAAAATTTTGTGAATCTAACCACAAATAATGACGTAGCTAACCTAAAATCCTGCTTGATATCATTGCAGCCATCTATCAAGCAACTTCATTATATATATATATATATAT
>CAMFQH010000004.1:0-25159 GCA_945980025.1 uncultured Lactobacillus sp. | reverse complement strand
GTTCAGTTTTATAATCACGTGAGGCATTAAAATCTCCTTCAGCAATTAATGGATACACTGTTAAATGTAAAAAGTGCTGTACAGCTGGCATTCCTTGATCTAAGAAAAGTGCACCATTAAAAGCTTCAAACACATCTTCAAGAAGTGTCTTACGTTTTCTAGCGCCAGCTTTTTCTTCTCCTTTACCCAAATTAATTTCTTCTGGGAATCCACATTCAATTGCAAATTCAGAAAATCCTTCTGTTCTAACAATGTTAGATCGCATTCTTGTTAATTCCCCTTCATTTAATCTAGGAAAATGACGATACAGATAATCAGATACCGCCAATTCAAGAACAGCATCGCCAAGAAACTCTAATTTCTCATAGTCCTTTCTCCCGGGATGCTCATTAGCATAAGAAGAATGTGTGAAGGCATCTTCAAGTAATTTTTCGTTATTAAATTTTATTCCGTATTTTTTCTTTAAATTTTGTTTAAAAGCTACTGAAACCATAGTTGCTTCCTTTCTTTAACCCTTTAATTATACCTATTTTAACCTATTAAAAAAAGATAAAGAAAAAGTGTGACCTACTATAAGTCGCACTTTTAAATAATTTTTATTTATTTTGCATAGCCAACGTAGTACCAGTTAGGGAATCCACCACCCATACTCTTAGATGGTTCTAATGAGTATCCAGTTAACTTATTGTTAATTGCGTAAATGCTGTAGCTATTAGCAACTGGCACAACATAAGCTTCCTTATCCATGTATGCTTGCCATTGATGGAATTTCTTAACTCTGTAGCTATTATTAAAGGCTTTTTGAGAATCAATATCGTTCAACAAGTCAGTGTTTTCTTTAGTGACAAATCTACTGTAGTTAAATGGTGCCTTTGCGCCGTATAAGTCTTGAGGTGATGGCTCAGAAGAGAGTGACCATGCACCAATGAACATATCTACATCTTTAGAATCATTTTGAACCTTGTCGTAGAATGAATTCATTTCCATTAAACGGCCACCAGTTAACTTAACGTTCAAGCCCATTTTCTTCCATTGTTGAATGTAATTTTGAATGATTGGTTCTTGAACTTTACTACCACTCATGGCAGCTAAACGAATTGTTAAAGGCTTACCATTTGGTTGAACACGGTAAGTCCCCTTCTTCTTGTAACCAGCTTTATCTAATAGTTCATTACCCTTTTTAATGTTATAAGTGTAACCCTTTACATTCTTATCGAAGTAATCACCGAATTGCTTTGGAATTAAAGTTGGAATTCTAAATGAAAGACCTGATGAGTATCTCTTATAAACTTGGTCAACATTCATACCGTAGGCAATAGCTTGACGAAGAGAACGATTATTCATCTTTGCGTCCTTATTCATCACATTTTCGCCTTTGGCTGCATCCCATTTACCAACCTTAAAGCCTAAGTAACTATATGCAAGTGGAATATTAGCGATGAAGTTTACTCCTTTAGCACCCTTAATATTTGGCCATTGAGAATTACTTACTTGCGTTACATCAAATTTATTACTCTTAATTGATTGAGCAACTGAAGCTGGAGTAATTACGGAAGCAGTTATCTTCTTTAAGTGTGGTTTACCCTTATAGTAATGTTCATTTGGAACCCATGAAACTGATTGTCCACGAACCACTTTACTTACTTTATATGGACCATAGAATAATGGATTCTTACGGATCTTATTGCTTGAAATAAGTTTATCAAATGGAACATCTTTTAAGTAATGATATGGAGCTGCTGCTTCCCAAATATATCCATTACCACTTTGTGTCATACCCGGCTTCATTTCTTTAAAGTGGAGCACTACTGTACGACCATTTTCGCCGTCTGGCATTTCAATACCTGAAATAGTATTGGACTTTCCATCATGGTATTCTTCTAATCCTACAAGATTAGCTAAACTTGAAGTATAACGCTGAGAATGTGTTGCCTTATTTGCAATAATTTCATAGGCGTATTCATAATCTTTTGCAACTAAAGGTTGGCCATCAGACCACTTAACTTTAGGATTAATAGTAATGGTTGCAGTTTTGGCATCTTTATTAATTTTAATGTCTGCTGCTCCACCCTTAACGTATTTATAGGTATTATTTGTAGCAAATAATGATTCATCACCATATTGCATTACTTCTGAGTCTGTATTGTTAGTAGACAATTCATCATTAAAAATACCAGTAAACGGTGTATCAGTAACTACAGCAACGCTGACATTTCCACCATCCTTAATTGTCTTCTTAGGAGTTGACTCCTTGAAATTAGGATGACTAGTATTATTGCTATTACTATTACCACAGGCTGCTAAAGTTAAAGCTACACCTGAAAGCAAAGTTAATGTACCAATTAATTTGCCTTTCTTCATTAATTTTTCCTCCAATAACATTGGACAAGTTGATATATTTAATTTTAGCACTGAAAACGATTAAAACAACTTAAATAAAAAAAAAGACCGTCACTTAAGACGATCTTTATGAAGAAATTTATCTAATATTATTTTGCAATTCCTACATTATACCATAAGCTGTTTGCTGCTGAT
This sequence comes from uncultured Lactobacillus sp., assembly GCA_945980025.1. Lineage (GTDB taxonomy): Bacteria > Bacillota > Bacilli > Lactobacillales > Lactobacillaceae > Lactobacillus. Next base: position 22,624 of record CAMFQH010000004.1, on the reverse strand, counting down.
GGTTTAGATGAGTAACCTGTAATCTTGCTGTTAACTGCATCAATACTATAACTGTTAGATACTGGAACAACGTAGGCTTCATCATCCATATATTTTTGCCATTCATGGAATTTCTTAACACGGTAATTAGTATTAAATGCCTTTTGTGAATCCATTTCTTGAAGTAACTTAGTGTTCTTAGCAGTTACAAAACGACTAAAGTTGTATGGTGCTTTTGCGCTGTACAAGTCATTTGGTGATGGTTCTGAAGATAATGACCATGCACCCATGAACATATCTACGTCTTTAGAATCATTTTGGACCTTGTCATAGAAGGAGTTCATTTCCATCAAACGACCACCAGTTAACTTAACATTCAAGCCTAATTTCTTCCATTGTTGGATATAGTTTTGAATAATTGGTTCTTGAGTAGAGTCACCACTCATAGCTGCAAAATGGATAGTTAAAGGCTTACCATTTGGTTGAACACGGTACTTACCCTTCTTCTTATATCCAGCTTTATCAAGAATTTCATTCCCCTTCTTGATATTGTAATCGTAGCCCTTAACATTTTTATCGAAGTACTTACCAAATTGTGCTGGAATTAAAGTTGGAATATGGAAAGTCAAACCGTTGGTATAACGTTTGTTTACAGCGGAGATATTCATACCATAAGCAATAGCTTGACGTAATGCTTTATTATTCATTTTTGCATTCTTATCCATTACGTTTTCGCCTTTAGCTGCATCCCACTTACCTACCTTAAAACCTAGGTAACGATAAGACAAAGGAATCTTAGCGATCCAGTTAACATTATCAGTATTGGCAACGTTCTTCCATTGAGTATTGATTACACCGGCAATATCATACTTATGACTCTTAATGGCTTGAGAAGCTGAGTTTGGGTTCAAAACTTGAATTGTTACTTTATCTAATTTTGGTGTACCTCTCCAGTAGTACTTGTTAGGAACAAATGTTACTGCTTGACCACGTACAACCTTACTCATCTTATATGGACCAAAGAATAGTGGCTTCTTTCTTACTTGATCAGATGATTGTAGTTTATCAAATGGAACATCCTTCAAGTAGTGATATGGAGCTGCAGTTTCCCAGAAGTAGCCGTTACCACTGAACTTCATACCTGGCTTCATTTCTTTGAAGTGAATAACAACGGTTCTTCCATTTTCACCATCCGGCATTTCAATACCAGAAATAGTGTTAGATTTACCATCGTGGTATTCACTCATACCAACAATATTTTGAAGTGAGTCAGTATAACGTGATGACTTAGTTGCCTTGTTAGCAATAATTTCGTAAGAATATTCAACATCCTTAGCAGTTACTTGCTTACCATCTGACCACTTAACACCATTCTTAATTTTAATAGTAGCAGTTTTGTTATCATTATCTAATTTTAATGTAGCTGGTCCTTTGTCATTAATTTGATAAGTATCATCAGTATCAAATAACCCTTCATTAGCAGGTGCCATAGCATCAGAGTCATTCTGAGTATCGGAAAGTTCATTTAAAAAGATACCAGTAAATGGTGTATCAGATTCAAGTGCAACACTTACTGTACCACCCTTTTTAACAGCTTTCTTTGGAGTAGCTGATTTAAAGTTCTTAGTTGGGTTATCTACTTTTGAATTTGAATTGTTACCACATGCTGCTAATGTTAAAGCAACACCAGAAAGTAAAGTTAAACTTCCAAATAGTTTGGCTTTCTTCATAGTTATATTCCTCCATCTATTTGGGACAAGTTGATGATTTAATATTATCATCATCAAACTCATAATACAATGTTTTTACTCAATTATTTTTAATATTTTTTAATTTATATTTGAGCAAATCGCTATAAAACATTGATGCATCAATGTTTATTCACTATGATTTTTACCATAAAAAACTTATTTTATGCCCATTTATAATATAAATATCTCCTACATTCTTTAACTTTTATGCAAAGACATACAAAAAAGCAACTCAATTATGAGTTGCTTTTTAATGTTTAAATAATCAAATTTAATTTTCACGTTGACGAGCATCCCCAGCTTTTTGAAGAGCACGACCAACATAGTTAATACTCAAGGAAATAATTAACAACAAAATAGTTGCTGGCATCCATAACCATGGACGTGTAGTAACGTTAACTGGGTCATTAGCAAATCCAATTAAAGTACCAAGGGATGGTGTAGTGGTTGGTAATCCATATCCCAAGAAGGATAAAGTAGTTTCAATACCAATGTTTCCGGCAATCATCAATACGACATCAATTACCAAAGCTGAAGTAATGTTAGGCAAAACTTCACGGAACATAATTGTTAAATTAGAAGAACCGGAAGTCTTGGAAGCCAAAACATATTCTCGTTCTCTCTGTGACAAAACAAACGCCCGGAAATATCTTGCAGTTGAAGTCCACCCAAACATAGAAATCAATAATACCAAAGTCCAAGCATTGTAGTTAGGAATAACAGTAGTTAAAACAATAATGATTGGGAATTGAGGTAAAATTTGGATGAAATCAACTATACGCATGATAACTGCGTCAGTTACCCCACCAAAGTAACCTGAGAACAAACCAACTAAAAGTCCGACACCTTCACAAAGAACAGTAACAGATAGACCAATCAAAATAGAGTTACGGCCACCCATCATTAGTAACTTCAAGATATCACGGCCACCATCGTCTGTACCAAAGACGTGACCAGATTCACCCCAAGCATAATATGCTTCTGCAATATTAATCTCTGTTACTTGACTCTTATTTAAGAATAAAGAACCAACAAAAGTGAATAATAAGATAGCTACAATAATACAGAATGAAACAAATGCTACCTTATCACGCCAAACCTCACGCACAATGATCTTAAATCCAGATGGTGGTAGAGAGGTTTTAGCATTTTGATCTTTTTTCGATGTATTTTTATCTTTAGCCATAATTTACTACTCCTCCCTACTTAATCCGAATTCTTGGGTCAATAATACTCATGATAATATCAGATAACAAGTTACCAACTAAAGTTAACACACCAAACAATAAAATCAATGCAGTTAAAGTTGTGTAGTCACGTTGTCCAATAGAATCAAGGAACAATTTACCCATACCAGGATAACTAAATACTGATTCAATAACCATTGAACCGGAAAGTAAGCCAGTAATAGTGTTACCAAAGAATGCAGCAATTGGTAAAAGTGAGTTTCTTAAAATATGTTTATTGAAAACAACATTTTCAGGTACACCCTTACTACGTGCAGTTCTTACATAATCTTCAACCTTGTTATCAACAATTCCGGTTCTTAAGTATTGAACAATAACTGTAGTAGAGATTAAAGCACAAAGAATTGAAGGCAAAATCAAGTGATAAATTCTACTCCAGAAATAAGCAAGTGTTCCTGGGTTTACATCTGCACTAACGGACCCTGAGATTGGGAACCAACCTAAAGTAAATCCGAATAGCCAGATACCTAAAATGTAGAAAACAAATGGAGGAACTGCAAATGTAATGTAGTTAAAAATTTGCACTCCATGATCTTGCCATTCATCTTGGTGACGACCGGCTGTAACACCCAATGGAACTGCAATTAAGTAAGTTAAGACAACAGTCATTAAAGACAACCAGAAAGTGTTAACTGCACGATCCCAAATCAAAGAAGTAACTGGAACCTTTTGAATATATGATTGTCCTAAATCGCCATGGAACATATTTCCAAGCCAGCGAGTATATTGCACCCAAACTGGATCATTCAATCCATATTCTTGTCTTAATCTTACAATTTCCTTAGGGTCCGAATTCGGATTAATCATTCCAGTAAATGGGTCACCAGGCATCATTTTAGCCAAAATAAAGACTAGTAAACTCAAGATAAGTAACTGGGGGATCATAATCAGGATTCGACGTAAAACCGTTTTCCACATACCTATTCTCCCTCCTTCAATTCTTGCTCAATCATACCTTTAGGTAAAGCGACAAAATGACGATCAGCAACTTTTTGTAGTGGTAATACTCGACCATCTTTTTCATACCATTTATCTTGATCTTGCAAGAATTCTTGTTCTACACGTTGACGCTCTTCCTTATGTTTTTCTCTATTTTCAACATCAACAACAGGAATTGCAGAAAGTAGACGCTTTGTATAAATATGCATTGGATTCTTATAAATCTGATCACGTTTACCAATTTCTACAAAACGTCCCCGGTGCATAATAGCAATATCTTCTGACATATGCTTTACAACACCCAAGTCGTGTGAAATGAAGAGGTAGGCAATATTATATTCTTGTTGAATATGTTTCATAAAGTTCAAAACTTGTGCTTGAACAGACAAGTCCAAAGCTGAGGTTGGCTCATCTGCTACGATCAACTTCGGTCTAGTGGCTACAGCACGTGCTACCCCAATTCTTTGACGTTGACCACCAGAGAATTCGTGTGGATATTTGTAGATAGCATCACTAGGCATACCAACAATATCTAGGAGTTCTTGAACTCGTTTTCTCTCTTCATCGGTTGTTAAGTTTTCAAAGTTTCTAATAGGTTCAGCAATAATATCTTCAATTCGTTTTCTAGGATTTAAACTCGACATTGAATCCTGAAAAATCATTTGAACATCTTTATTATAGTTAAGCTTTTTACGATTTGATGCCTTAGTAACATCAACGCCTTTATACAAAATTTGTCCGCTAGTTACTTTTTCTACACCAACAATTGCTTTACCAGTAGTTGATTTACCGGAACCTGATTCTCCAATTAGACCGTAGGTTTCTCCTTCTTTAATTGAAAGATTAATCCCATCAACGGCTTTGACATATCCAGTAACTCTATTCCAAAATCCAGAACGAATTGGATAGTGAACTTTTAAATTTTTTATTTCGATTATTTCATCGGCCATAATTTCCTATCCTTTCTTCTCTTCATCTTGGAAATGGAAGCTTTGCCAGCAAGTACATCTTACAAAATGTCCTGGTTCAACTTCATGAATCTTAGGGTTCTCTTCATGAGCACTAGCTGGAATCCAAGGAATTCTAGCTGCAAATCTATCCCCAGTTCTTGGCATGTTAATCAATGAAGGAACTGTTCCATGAATCACATGTAGGTCTTCACTTTCATCATCTGTTTGTGGCATAGAGTGTAAAAGTGAACGTGTATATGGATGAAGAGGATTTTCAAAAATTGTTTTAACATCTGCTTTTTCAACAATTTGTCCTGCATACATAACTGCTACTTGATCAGCAGTTTCAGCAACAACACCTAAGTCGTGTGTAATTAAAACAATTCCTGAATGAGATTCTTTTTGAATTTCTTTAAGTAAATCTAAGATTTGTGCCTGAATAGTAACATCCAAAGCGGTAGTTGGTTCATCAGCAATAATAATTTCTGGCTTACATGCAATTGCGATTGCAATTACGACACGTTGACGTAAACCACCAGATAATTCATGTGGGTACATCTCGTACATTTCTTCTGGACGAGGCATCCCAACTTGATTAAAGAGTTCAATTACACGTGCATGACGAGCTTTTTCATCCATATCGGTATGATAGTAAAGTGTCTCAGCAACTTGATCTCCAACCTTCATTAATGGATTAAGAGATGCTAATGGATCCTGGAAAATCATCCCAATATTATTACCACGAATTTTATTAAACAATGATTCATTTAAGTTAACTAGGTTTAATTCATTGTATAAAATATCGCCCGTTACTTTCGTATTTTTGTGGTCGTATAAACCAATAATGCTTGAAGCAATTGTACTTTTACCACAACCAGATTCTCCAACAACTGCCAAAATCTCATTTCGTTTCAAGGTTAAGTTAATGTCATCAGCGGCATCATAAAACTTACCGTGTAAACGATATGCGGTATGCAAGTGTTCGATATCTAATAAAAGATCACTTTGCTTTTCCAAAGGCCATTCTCCTCTCAAACCTTACGACATTATTAAAAGTCAATTAGATTTTCAATTTAATGTCATTATTATAAACAAAAGATACTGCTATTTCAACAACTTTTATAAAAGTAAATGAAAAATGACAGTATCTTCTGAAATTTCAATGATTAAAATTTTAATTTTGGTGACTCTTAATATATTCTACTGCTTCACCAACAGTTTGTAATTTTTCTGCATCATCATCTGGAATCTCTGCTCCAAATGTATCTTCTAGATCCATTACTAACTCAACGAAATCAATTGAATCTGCATCTAAATCATTCTGAAAATTTAAATCTTTAGTGATCTTATCACGATCAATACTAAAGCGTTCTGAAATCATATCAGCAATTTTATTAAAAATTTCCTCTTCGGTCATTTTTTAACCTCCAAAAAAGTTTAGTTTAATTCTAAGGCATTTTTATATTAAAGTCTAGCGAGATTCACTAAAGTATTTTTTATATTCTCCAACTAGATCTTGACTCAACATCTTATCAATTTGTAATAAAGTGTAGTAAATAGGACGGATATTCGATCTACCGTGTGTCTTTACAACAGGTGCATTTACCCCAAGTAAAACTGCTCCCCCATATCTTGCCGTATCAAATCTTTTCTTTAATGCAGTAAGTCCTGGCTTTGCTAATAAGGCTCCCACCTTAGGACGTAAACCATTATTTAGCAAAGAATCCTTAAGCAGACGTAAAATTACACTTGCAGTTCCTTCTATTGCCTTCAGAGTGGCATTTCCAGTAAAGCCATCTGTTACAATCACATCAGCCTTACCTTCCATTAAATCATTTCCTTCAGCATTACCAATAAAATTAAGATCAGTTGCTTTAAGAAGCTTATAGGCCTCTTGGTGGAGGGGATCTCCTTTATCATCTTCTGCACCATTATTTAATAAAGCCACGGTTGGATTTTTAATATTTCTAATTTTTTGTGCATAAAAATTAGCCATTTGTGCCCATTGTACTAAATATTCAGGCTTACTTTGTGCATTCGCGCCAACATCAATAATATTAAAGCCATCCTCGCTTTTAGCACTAGGAAGAGTTGGCATTAAAGCTGGACGCTCTACACCTTTAATTCGGCCAATAATAAAAATCCCGCAAGCTAATAGCGCACCCGTATTTCCGAGGGAAAATAAGGCGTCTGCTTTTCCTGACTTTACATAGTTAGTAGCAACAACCATTGAAGAATCTTTCTTACGTCTAATTGCTTTTACTGGCTCGTCACTATCAACAATAACTTCACTAGTTGCAATAACGTCAATTCTATCTTTTTGCTCAGTGGGAATTAGTTTATTAATCTTTTCTTCATCCCCAAATAAAACAAATTTTGTATCTTTTAATTTTGGCTTTGCTTTTAATACGGCATCAACAATAGCCTTAGGAGCATTTTCTCCTCCCATGGCATCAATTGCAATTGTTTTCATATTCACTCCGGTTATTTCTAATTATTATTCAAATCTTTCTTATATTTTAGCACTTCTTGTAAAAATTTATTTTCTGGATTAGCCAAAGCTGGGTCAGACTTAATTAGGTTACGAGCTTCTTTTTGAGCAGTCACTAAGGCATTATAGTCATTTACTACATCCCCAACTTGAAACTGAGGTAAACCAGATTGAGCCTTTCCAAAAACATCTCCTTCGCCACGTAGTTTTAAATCTTCTTCTGCTAATTTAAAACCATTACTGGTAGAAGTAATAATGTTCATTCGTTTCTTACCAATTTCTGTTTTTGGATCACTCACAAACACACAAAAACTTTGTGTCTGCCCCCGGCCAATTCTTCCTCGCAACTGATGCAATTGACTTAAGCCAAAGCGATCCGCATTAAAGATCACCATCATATTTGCATTCGGAACATCGACACCAACTTCAATTACACTTGTAGTAACTAAAATATTAATCTTGCCTGCAGCAAAGCTATCCATAATTTCATTTTTCTGATCGCCTTTCATCTGGCCATGAAGCAAAACAACATTTTCGTCTTTAAAGTAATGAGCAATTTTTGCTTGTAAATCCTCAGCGTTTTTTAAGTCACTTTTTTCTGATTCACTAATTAAAGGAGTTACAACATAAATTTGAAAACCTTTATCTAACTGTGAACGCATCAAATCAAGCACCTCTCTTAATTTGCTGGAAGTTGCCCACGAGGAAACTACTGGCTTTCTCCCTTTTGGCAAGTGTCTAATTTCAGAAACAGCCATATCTCCGTATACGGTTAAGGCTAATGTACGAGGAATTGGGGTGGCTGTCATTGCTAGGATATCAGGTGCGTCACCTTTTTTAATCAACGTATTTCTTTGGTTTACTCCAAATCTGTGTTGCTCATCAATGATAACTAGACCGAGATTTTTAAAATGAACATCTTTTTGGATTAATGCATGGGTTCCAATCACAACATTGATTGTTCCATCAGCTAATTCACGATAAATTTCTTTCTTTTCTAAATCCTTAGTGTCTCCCGTCAATAAGGCAACTCGAACACCCAATGGCTTCAGTAATTCATCTATCTTAGCAAAATGCTGCTGCGCTAGAATTTCTGTTGGAACCATTAAAGCAGCCTGATAGCCTGCAGTAACAGCTGCATAAATTGCAAAAACCGCTACTACAGTTTTACCACTACCCACATCTCCCTGCAGCAGTCTTCGCATTTGTCTTTTAGAATGAAGATCAGCAAAGATTTCATTCACCACTTTTTTTTGATCATCAGATAACTCAAATGGAATTTCTTCAATTAATTCTTTGACAGCAGCTAAATCATATTTCTTTTCTACTCCAGGTGCGTCTTCATTTCTTTGGGAAAGAAGTTGAGCCAGTTGCATTTGAAAAAGAAAAAATTCTCTAAAAATAGCACTTCGGCGTGCTATCTTCGCCTCATTGCCATTTTTTGGATGATGCATTTTTTCTACCAAAACGCGATCAGAAAGCAAGCGATATTTTTCTCTTATAGAAGCTGGAATTGTTTCTCCAACTTCATTTATAGCTTCCTCTAAAGCAAGATCAATTAACTTTTGCAGCTTATTTTGCTTCAAATGACGATTGACAGAATAAATAGGAGCAAAACCTGAATCTTTCTTTTCAGCTACTAATTTAAAGCCACTTAATGACTGCCGCGCCACTTGATACTTGCCATATACTGCAACTTCCTTACCTGATTCCACTTTATCCTTTAACCAGGGCTGATTAAAAAAATTGACCATGATAATGTCATGATCAATTTTCATTTTAAAGCTGAGCCTTGTTTTTCGATAACCAAATCGGCTAACAAATGGATCTGTTACCACCATTCCCTTTAATAAGACTTTCTGCCCATCTTCAATTTGATCAAGAGGAATTGTCTCTAAATCATCATATCTAAAAGGAAAATAAAATAGTAAATCATAAATTGTGTTAATGCCAAGACTGGCCAAAGCTGTAGCTGTCTTTGCTCCTACACCTTTTAACTCAGTTACTGGTTCAAATAACTTACTCTGCTTATTATTCATATTTTATTCCACGGATACTAAGAAGTAGTAAACTGGCTGACCACCATCATGGACTTCAAACTCTAAATCATCATGAGTAGCTTTAAGTTTTTTAACTACTTCGTCAGCTTCTGCTCTGGTAGCATCACTACCATACATAATAGTGATAATTTCACTATCTTCATCTAACATCTTTTCAATCATTGAAACTGTTGTATCAATCAAGTCTGGATTATCAACCTTAATGGTTCCATCAACAATTCCAAGGTAGTCATCTTTTTTAACTTCAATATCATCAATCTTAGTGTCACGGATTGCTTTAGTGACCTCACCAGATTTAACCGTATCTAGGTCTTCAGACATTGCTTCAACATTTTCCTCTACTGAAGCATCTGGATCAAAGGAAAGCATTGCAGTTAATCCTTGAGAAATTGTCTTTGTTGGCACGATTCCAACCGGAATTTCACTAACTTCAGCAGCTTGCTTAGCAGCCATGATAATATTACCGTTATTTGGTAAAATAATGGCCTTTTTAGCACCGGAGTTAGTAATAGCGTCCATAATATCCTTAGTCGATGGATTCATAGTTTGTCCACCAGAAATAATTCTATTTACGCCCTCACTCTTAAATAATTCACGGATTCCATGACCTGAGGCAACTGCAATAACTGCAAAATCAACATTTTCTTCTTGTTCTTCGCTATTTTCTAAGATAGTTTCATGTTGAATCCGCATATTATCGATCTTAATTTTACCTAGTTGTCCAAATTTTTGGCCGTATGTAAAAACATCTCCTGGGTGTTCTGTATGAACGTGAACTTTAGCCACTTCACCATCTGAAACAGCTAAAAGTGAATCACCTAAGTTAGATAGATGTTCTCTAAATTGTTCAAGATTGAATTCTTCTTTATTTGGAACATCAGCAGTTAGGTCAACCATAATTTCAGTACAGTAACCATTCTTAATATCACTAGTTGATAATTGAACTTGAGCAGATTCAGCTTGGTGGTGAGCTGCATTAATTAACTCATCCATTTCACCTTCATCTAGTTGGTAGTCATCATTATCCTTTTCGCCAAGAACCCCCTCTAAAAAGCCTTGGTAGATAAATACTAGTCCTTGACCACCCGAATCTACTACTCCAACTTGCTTTAAAACTGGTAATAAATCAGGCGTAGTCTTCAAAGCCTTTTTAGCTCCATCAACTACCGCTCTCATTACTTCGCTGACATCATCAGTTTCGTTTGCCTTATTTTTACCTTCCTCAGCTGCAACACGAGCAACGGTTAAAATAGTTCCTTCAACAGGCTTCATAACTGCTTTATATGCAGTTGTGACACCATTTGCAAAAGCATTAGCTAAATCTTGAGCAGTTAGGGTATCTTTTCCTTCAGTAGCTTTATAAAAACCTCTAAATAGTTGAGAAGTTATAACTCCACTGTTACCGCGAGCTCCCATCAACATTCCTTTTGAGAGACTTTCAGTTAGGTCACCAACGGATTCACTAAGATTTTCATTAACAGCTTTTGCGCCGCTCTCAATGGTTAAATTCATATTAGTTCCAGTATCACCATCAGGTACTGGGAAAACATTTAATTTATTTACAAATTCAGCGTTCTTGCCCATGCGATGAGTTGCTGCACGAACCATATCTCTGAATTGATCACTATTAATTTCAGTTAAAACCACAATTAACTCCTCCAGAATGCATTAATCGTCTAAAATCTTTACGCCTTGAACAATAACGTTAACCGACTTAGTCTTAATGCCTAAAAGATTTTCAAGATTGTATTTTACACTATCTTGGACATTGTGACTTACTTCCGAAATTTTTAGACCATAACCCACAATAATATATACATCAACGACGATTTGATTATCATTAGTTTTAATTACAACACCGCGACGATAATTTTCACGGTTTAAAATAGTATAAGCTCCATCCCGTAAAGCGTTCTTTGAAGCCATTCCAACTACACCATAGTTAGAAGTAGCTGCTCCACCTACGACAGTAGCAATTACACTATTTGAAATATCAATTAAGCCATATTTTGTTTTAATTTTAACAGCCATCGTATTCCTCCATTAACGAAGAACAATTTTTTCTCAATTTATTTTAACACAGCAGGCTTTTATATCAACAATGTTAGTTTCAAGAAAATAGAAAGACAATATTGCACAATTCTAAAAGCTGTGATAAATTAAATAAGTACTACAACAACATAAAGGAGGGTTTAGCACAAATGGCAAAAGACATTATTACTGGCCGCAAGACGGTCTTTGGTAACAAGCGTTCAAAGGCTTTGAACTCCGTGCGGCGTTCATGGAAGCCAAACCTTCAAAAAGTTCGCATCCTTGTTGACGGTAAGCCAAAGCGTGTTTGGGTATCCGCTCGCGCTTTGAAATCCGGTAAGGTTAAACGTGTCTAATTAAGAAGTAAAAATAAAAGGGATCAAGAAGTATTTCTTGATCCCTTTTATTTTTTATCTCGACTATTGATTACGATTAATGTCCCAGACTCACACGAAATCTCTATTGCTTGCCTATTCAAATATTCATTTGATGAATAAACTGTCGGTACGGACAAATCAATGGGTTTTAAATCATATCTCGCATTTTTAATACTAAAATTTTTAGCTCCTGTTAAAGTTCCAATTCCTAAATATTTATAATCAGCTTCATAAGAAAGTATGTGCTTCCCTTTTCCAAAAAAGCGGATAATATTTTGCTTATCAATAAATTTAATTTTTTCTTTAAATCTATCAAACGGAGCTTTCAGCATAGCATACATATTAACAAAAAAATGATCCATTCTTCCTCCTGTTGCTCCATATACCGTTAAACTGTCAACTCGATAATCGATAAATGCGGCATAAAACAACATTTCAGAATCCGTAAAATCTTTGATTGGATTCGAATAACGCATATCCTTAACTTTACTTTCAACGATTTCTCTTTCATCAAAAGTCAATGAATCATAATCTCCTAAGGCAACGTCAGGTACTATCCCTAACTCTAATAAAAAAAGGCTGCCCCGATCACTAGCCATAATTAGGGCGCCTTTTTTACTTGCTTCTTTAATTTCAGTGGCTAAATTATGTGGCCATTCTTCTTTTGGACCACCTAATAATGCAATTGCTCTCATTTGTCTTCTTTTTTCAATTTCATAACTTGATCTTCAATACTTCCATTTTTAAAAATGTAAGAACCAGCTACAAAAATTGTGGCTCCTGCGTCTCTAGTAAGCTTTAAAGTCTTAGGCTCAATTCCACCATCAACTTCAATTGGAACACTTAAATTCTCAGCTTCAATCATATTCTTAAGTTCAACTAAACGTTCAACTGACTCTTCTTCAAACTTTTGCCCACCAAATCCAGGTTTCACTGTCATCAAAAGCACTTGATCTAATTCTTTTAAAAATGGTTGTAATTTTTGCACCGGTGTAGACGGATTAATGGCCATTCCACATCTAACATTATGATCTTTTAAATAATTTATCCAATATTCTGGATTATCCGTTGCTTCATAATGAAATTCTAAAAGATCACATCCAGCTTCTACAAAGAGAGGCAATGTTGTTTCTAAGTCATTACTCATTAAATGAATTTCAGCATCTGTTAACGGAAAAGAACGCTTAAAGTCTTTTACCAATTCTGGTCCATATGACAAATTAGGTACAAAGTGTCCATCCATAATATCAATATGGAATCTATCTATGCCACTTTCAATAGCGGCTTTAATATCACGACTTAGATGCATATTATCTGCATTTAAAATTGATGGTGCTATCATAGTTTCACCTATTTCTTTAAATACTCTGGCATTCTATTGTCAGAAATTTCTTGTCTAATTTTTAAATAAGATTCATAACGACTGCGCGCTATTTTACCCTCTTCTACAAGTTTTTTAACCTCGCAACCAGGCTCTTTAATATGTTGACAACCTCTAAATTTGCAGTTTGCACTTGCTTCTTTTAAATCATAAAAGTAATTTCTTAGATCATCAACTTTGATCTTAAAGAGATCAATAGCTGAAAAACCAGGAGTATCAGCAATAAAGCCAGAGCCGTATTTAAATAGTGTTACTTGTCTTGTGGTATGTTTTCCACGATTTAAAGCAGTTGAAATTGCTCCTGTTGCCTGCTTTGCTTCACTCTCCAGCTTATTCAATAATGTTGACTTGCCAGCACCTGATTGCCCAGCTAAGGTCCAAATCTGATCCTTATCGATCATTTTTGGAAGCTCATTTTCCAGTTTTTCTGCATCTTCAAAAACAGGATACCCAATTCTTTGGTAGTATTCTAACTCAGTTTGAATATCTTTTAATCTTTCAGAAGAAGTAATATCCGATTTTGACAAATAAATGACTACGCCAACATTTTTCCAAGCAAAAAATGTTAAATATCTATCCAATAATTCAAGTGAAAAGTCGGGTTCAACAGCGGAAATTACTAACAATACTCTAGACACATTTGCCACCGCTGGCCGCCCTATTTCATTAATGCGTGGCAATATTTCAATTAAATAGTTCATTCCCTGATCATCTAGTTGAACTACTACTCTATCTCCTACCAGTGGCTTTTGTTTACGATCTCTAAAAACTCCTCGTGCTCTCGTTCTAACTACTTTATTATCAATTTCGACATCATAGTAGCCTGAGATAGCACTAATAATCGTTCCTTCTGCTTTTTTCATTATTTATTAACGTCCTCATCTAAAATCGTTTCACCATTTCGCAATATTTTTATATGCCCATTTTTTTTGCTTAACTTAAACGGAATGGTAAAAGTTTGTTCAGAAGTAATGTTCATGTCTTTGTAAATATTATTAATTGAATGTCCATCATCAGAAACATATACCTGAATATGATCTGGCGTTTTTTCTGATCCGCTTTGATCAGCACTTCCTGGATAATTAATAGTATAAGATTTTGTAACAGTAGTGGTAGTAGTTGAACTGCTTGAAGTATCAGTAGAATTGCTTTTCTTAGCTTTTGCTACTACTATCGTTAACGTATCACCAGGATTCATGTCAGTACCTGATTCTGGGGATTGACGTAAAACTGTACCATCATTTTTACCATCTGAGTCTTCTTCTTCAACTTTAAGTGATAAATGATGTTCCCGTGCATAATCTCGGGCACCTTTCAATGAATATCCCACGATATCTCTTAATTTTATTGTATTTCGTCTAGATCGGGTACTACTCGCCGAACTAGGCCCCTTCGAAACCAACAAAGTCACTGTTGATTTATTAGGATTTACTTCCTGACCTGGTTCAATATCTTGAGCATTAACCTGGTTTTTAGGACTAGGAGAGTATTCTTCAGTTTTAGTAACAGTAAAGCCCAGTTTAACCAGCTGTTTCCGTGCAAGAGAATAAGACTCTCCAATTACATTTGGCATTTCAACAAGATGACTACCTCGAGATAAAACTAAGTTAACTTTTTCTCCATCTTTTATCTGAGATCCAATCGGAGGGTCTGTTCTAATTACTTCTCCTTTTGGAACACTATCAGAATATTCATAAGTAATTTTTCCAATTTTTAAATTAGAAGATTGAAGAGATTTCTTAGCCTGCGTCTGACTCATACGATTAATATTAGGAATATCTACCATATCTTTTCTACCAAGAGCAAAGAATAGAATTACCATAATTACACAAAATGCAATTATAGCTCCTAGCCACCACCATGTATGACCCTTAAGATTTTTAAACAGACTCTTTTTTTCTTCTCTAGGTTCTTCCTTTGCTTGCACTTCATGATCTTTATTATGAACGCTTCCTTCAAGAGGAGGAACAACAATAGTTTCATCAGTAGACGGATCATGCTCGGGCTTAAAAATCGGCTCATCCTTACGTTTTGGATCAAGACACGTATCCAAGTCCGCTTTCATTTCTAAAGCGGATTTATACCGATCTCGTGGATCTTTTGCTGTAGCTTTAAAAACAACATTTTCTAAAGCTTGGGGAACGTTAGGATTTTTATCTCTTAAAGATGGTGTTTTTTCTTGGAAATGCTTTAGAGCAACTGCAACAGCATTTTCTCCAGTAAAAGGAACTGTACCAGTCAATAATTTGTAAAGAATTATTCCTAAAGAATAGATATCCGATTGTTTTGTTGCCATACTGCCTCGGGCTTGTTCAGGTGACATATAATGCACTGATCCCATTGCAGTATTGGTTTGCGTCATCGTACTTTGATTTAAAGCAATTGCAATACCAAAATCCACAATTTTAATATTGCCTTTTTTATCCATTAAAATGTTTTGTGGTTTTAAGTCGCGATGGATCACATTGTGCTTATGCGCCAATGCAACGGCACTTAATATTTGATCCATGATATCAATTACTTTAGGCAAAGGAATTGGATTATTATGTTGGATATATTCTTCCAAATCAGATCCATCCACATAATCCATTACTAAATAATGACAATTTCCGTCTGTTCCTACATCAAGAATCGAAACAATATGCGGATGACTTAATTCACTAGTAGAAAGTGCCTCTCTTTGGAAACGTTGAATAGTTTGAGGATCCTTTTGCAAATCTAGTCGCAAAACTTTAACTGCAACTTTTCTTTGCAGAATAATATCTTCAGCTAAATAAACATTAGCCATCCCGCCTTCGCCTAAAACAGAGATAATCTTATAGCGACCACCAAGCAAATGGCCTTTCTCCATTGCTATTTGTCACCATCCTTTTCTACATAGGCAAGCAAGCAAACAGTAATATTATCTCCACCACCTAAACGATTAGCTTCATTAATAAGTTTATTACAACGCTCTTTTAAACTTAAATTTTTAGTGGCAAGGATTTGTTGAATTTGAGGATCAGTTAACGAATTTGTTAATCCATCCGTACAAAGCAAAAAAATATCACCAGCATGTACTTCAAGAATATCAAATTCTGGATTTACAGTACTTGAGACTCCTAAAGTTTCAGTAATAATATTTTTTTGAGGATGATTTCGAGCTTGTTGCTCGGTAATTTGGCCCATTTTAACTAATTCATGGACTAAAGAATGGTCTTCAGTAATTTGCTTAAATTCATTACCTCCATAAAGATAACAACGTGAGTCACCTAGATGGGCAATTAAGATCTTTTCCGTAAAGGCAATTGCTAAAACTATTGTGGTGCCCATTCCATTTAGATCAGAAAAACGATCGGCTGTATTCAAGATAGTTTCATTTTCTAATCTTAATTGTACAGTTAACCATTTTTGAGCTAAGTCAGGATCAGTAAAATCTGTTTTTTCAAAATTATGACCTAAATGACTAACTGCCATCGTTGAGGCAACATCTCCTCCTTGATGACCACCCATACCGTCACAAACGATCCCCATAATAATATTATTTTGATTTTTAAATACCTTTACAAAGTCCTGATTAGTTTCTCGGACTCTACCAATACTTGAAGCAAATGCTGTTTTAATCAAAATTATTTACCCTCGTTTTTTTAATTTTGCAATAAAAAATCCGTCACTGCCGTCACTACTTGGAAAAATACGCACCATTTCTTTCTTAGGAAGCTTTCCTACTTGAACTGGTATCAACTCAAAATCGGGATGCAATTTTAGAAATTGCTTAACTACTCCTTCATCTTCTTCATAGCTGATGGTACAAGTTGAGTAAACCAATTCTCCTCCATTAGCTAAAAGCCCACTTACACTTTCCAAAATAGCTAACTGAATCTTTGCTAAATTTTTAATATCATTTAGTGATTTTTCATATCTAATCTCTGGCTTTCGTCTAATCAACCCTAAGCCCGAGCAAGGCGCATCTACTAAAATTTTATCAAATTGTCCTTGATTAAAATATTCTTTCGCCTTTCGTGCATCTAAAGTCTTCGTCTTTACTTTATCACTAACATGAAGACGTTCGGCCGCATTTCTTACAAGCCTTAGTTTATTCTCATGAATATCTAAAGCAATTACACTACCTATTGTCAAGTTTTCAGCGATTTGAACCGTCTTACCACCAGGGGCACTGCAGGCATCTAATACTTGTTCATTCCCCTTAAAGTCAAACGCATCCACAGCAAGTGAAGCAGCAGCATCCTGAATAGTAATTTTTCCATTTTTAAACAGAGCGGTTTGCGCTACTCCACCTTTATTCAAATTTAAATTATGCGGAGTTAGACTAGACTCTTCAAAACTAAAATTATCTTTTTTTAATTCTTCTTTGATTTCTTCAAAGTCTGACTCTTTTGTAGTCATTCTAATTGAATTAGCAGCAGGTTGATTACTTCGTACTAAAATTTCTTTTGTTTTATTTTCACCAAAATGATCTAATAAATATTCTACTAACCATTTAGGAAAACTCTCTTTAATACTTAAATATTCAACTAAATCATTAGTTGGTGGCAAAATTTCACCTTGACGCTCTAAAGCACGCAAAATTCCGTTAATCAGCTTATAACTGCCACTATTTCTCTTACTATATTTTTTAGCAAGCTTGTTTGCCTCATCAAAAATCGCGTTTGCTGGTACTTTCTCTAAGAAAAAGTACTGGTAGGCAGACATTAAAAGAAGCGGCTTTAAAAAACTATCGCGTAGTTTTGTTTTAATTAACGGTTTTAATTGATACTCTAAAAATATTTTATATTGAATTGTACCATATACAATTCTAGTAGCTAAGGCCTTATCAGCTGGCTTTAAATCATGTTTTATTAGTTCATTGTTTAAAGCAATATTAGAATAGCTTTTTTGATTAAAAACTTTAATCAAAGTCTCCAAAGCAACCGTTCTTGCATTACTCATCAATTATCTTATCTCCACTTGTAAAATGACTACCTTGACCATTGAGATAATCTTTAATATTCATTTTCTTCTTACCAGTTGGCTGAACTTCAAGTAATTCTAATTGGCTACCATCAGCCATACTAATTACGAATTTCTTTTTATTAGTAACTAAGGTTCCAGCTGGAAAACTAGTCTTTTCAGTCAAGGGCTTTGCTTTCCAAACTTTGAATCTCTTTCCACCAAGCATAAAGTAAGCACCTGGATCAGGATTAAGGGCACGAATTAGATTATTAGCTTCTTTAGCAGTCATTGATAGGTTGATCTTTTCTTGGTCTTTAGAGATATTAGGTGAAAAGACAACCTTATCCTCATCCTGAACAGTCCGAGTAACTGTCCCATCGATAAACTTAGGTAAAGTTTCTAAGAGAAGATCTCTTCCCAAAATACTTAACTTATCAAATAAAGTACCACTTGTATCTTCATCTGTAATTGGCAAAGCTTTTTGGGCAAAAATATCTCCTGCATCCATCTTTTTCACCATCTCCATAATGGTGACACCAGTCTCTTTATCCCCATTCAAAACGGAATATTGAATTGGTGCACCACCACGATATTTAGGGAGAAGAGAACCATGAACATTAACTGGAGCTACTTTAGCTGACTTCAAAAACTTCGTTGGCAAAAATTGCCCATAAGCAGCGGTAATAATAAAATCTGGTTCAATCTTCATTAATTCTGCAAGTTCTTCTGATCCTGACAATTTAGCAGGTTGATAAACTGGAAGATTATGTTTCAAAGCTGTTTCCTTAACAGCAGATTGATGGACTACTTGTTTACGCCCAACGCGCTTGTCAGGCTGAGTAACAACCGCTTTAATTTCATATCCTTGTTCAATTAATCCTTGCAGAACGACACTACCAAAATTTGGAGTTCCTAAAAAAATAACTGATGACATAGATTCAACTTCTTTCTAAATTTACATTATTCTCTCTGGTTCATTATCAATATATATATTTAAACCACGTTTTTGTGCTAATTGTGCATCATCTTGAATTTGATGAAGCAAATCATGCAACTTAGGCTCATATTTATATTTTACCAAGATTTGGTAATAATATTGATTTTTAATTTTAGCTACACTACTTGGCGTCGGACCTAAAATAATAGTCGGAGCATGTAACTCCCGCATTAACTTTCTTTTTATTACGAATGCCTCTTTAGCAGCTGACTGTTCATTTTTTGATGTAATAGTAATTAAGGTAGTATAAAAAAATGGCGGATAGTTTCCTTGAAATCTAACCTGCATTTCTTTTTGGTAAAATCCCTCGTAATCTTGGCTTTGGGCTAGTTTTATTGCATAATTTTCCGGATTATAAGTTTGAATCATAACTCTACCAGTTTTTTCAGCTCTTCCGGCCCTTCCAGCTACCTGGGTTAGTAAATCAAATGTTTTTTCTGAAGAATTAAAATCTGGAAGAGATAATGCTGTGTCAGCATTAATTACTCCCACTAAAGTAACATTTGGAAAATCTAGTCCTTTAGCAATCATTTGTGTTCCTAAGAGAATATCGGCTTGATGATTACCAAAACTATCAAGAATTTTCTTATAACTTCCTTTACGTCTAGTAGTATCAACGTCCATTCTTAAGATCTTAGCGTCAGGAAGTAAAGTTTCCAGTTCTTCTTGAACTTTTTGCGTCCCCGTACCTAAAAATCTTATTTTTTCACTCTGACAATTTGGACATTTTCTTGGAATTGGCTCCTTATGGCCGCAATAATGACATTGCATCTGTCCAGTATCTTTATGTAAAGTTAACGAGATATCACAATTTGGACATTTTAAAACAAAGCCACAATTGCGACAAAGCATAAAACTAGCAAAACCACGACGATTAAGAAGTAAAATAACTTGTTCTTTTTTAGCTATTTTTTCTTTAATTGCATCTACTAAGGGAATTGATAGATCAAACTGTCCACCAGCAAATTCAACAGTTTTTAGGTCTATTAGATCCACTTTAGGTAGCGACTTTTGATTAGCACGTTTAGTTAGACGTAATAATTCATATCTTCCCTTTTGAGCCCGCGCCCGGCTTGCTAAAGAAGGCGTTGCACTTCCTAAAACAACTGGACAATTGTGAAATTTACTTCTCAATAGAGCTACATCCCGTGCATGGTAGCGAGGAGTATCGTTTTGCTTATAGGAAGATTCATGCTCCTCATCAATTACTATTAAACCAATATTTTTTAAAGGAGCAAAAATCGCGCTTCTAGCTCCTACTACCACTTGAGCTTCTCCACGCCTAATTCTTCGCCATTCATCATATTTTTCACCTTCAGATAAACCACTGTGTAAAACAGCAACATTATCTCCAAAACGCTCTTTCACTTGTTTAACCATTTGAGGAGTTAGAGAAATCTCCGGAACTAACATTAAAGCATTACGCTTCTGTTCAAGAGCTGTACTGATAGCGTGAAGGTACACCTCAGTTTTGCCGCTCCCAGTAATTCCCTCAAGAAGAAAAGTCTTAGCCTCTTTTTCTTTAATACTAGTCCCAATTGAATTTAAGGCGTCTAACTGTTCTGAATTTAATCTAACCGAATGCTTACTAGCATTAGATTCAAAATCTTTTAATGGATTTCGATAAATCTCCTGCTCTTTTTTTAACAGCCATCCCTTTTTTTCGGCTGCTCGTAATGTAGAACTTGAGATTCCTAATTCAGACTCAATAGTTGAACCCAATTTTGGATATTCGTCATATTTTTCAACGATATTATTAAGCAATGCTCGCTGGTTTTTTGCTGTTGTTCTTATTCCTCCTAAAATCTCCTGATATTCTGTTCTTGTTTTAGTCAAAAGATAGGCAGTCACCTGTTTCTTCTTAGCTTTATTTTCAACTAAGTATTCAATCTTAGCTTGATTATTTTTTATAAGCTTTTTAATTTTTACAATTGTCTCAAGATCAGAAACTTCATTTAAATCAAGCGGTTCACCTTTAAAAAGAGTATTTTCTTTAATTTCATCTGTAAGGGGAACTAGAATTTTCCGATAATTCGCCTTCATTACGCGTGGTAACATTGATTGAAGAATTGTAATTCGATATGAAAAAATTTTATCAGCTAAAGTTTTAGAAAGAGCAATTAATTCTGGCGTAAGTGGTGGCAATTCATCAATTACAACAAGTAAATCTTTTAATTTTCCTGTATAAGAAGTTGTTTCACTGATTCCGACTACAAATCCTTGCACTTTTCGTCGACCAAAAGGAACAACCACTCTTGATCCAACAGCTACATCAGTTAATTCCTTTGGAATATGATATTCAAACACTCGATCAGTTTGTTTGGCAGCTACATCTACAATAACTTGCGCAATCATTTATCTTATCACCTACTAAAAAACCTTCATTGATTAACAATGAAGGAAAAGATTCTAGCCAATATCTTCACGATGCTCAGGATCAATTGTAACTTTACCAGCAGCAATTTCTTCAAGTGCTTCGCCCACTGCTTTATCAGACTTATAGTGTTTTAAAGCTAATGGAGCGCCTGCTTGAATCTCATGAGCTCTTTTAGCAGCTAACACTGAAAGAGAATAACGAGAATTTACTCGAGACAGCAATTTATCAATAGATGGGTATGTAATTTTCATCTGTTAATCCTCCTTAACCATATTTCTATAATCGTTAATTACTCGCGGTACACGCACGTGTTCAGCTTCAACAATAGACTTAATATGATCCACCGCATTAGCAACAGTATCGTTAACTACAGCATAATCATAATCTTCCATCATTAAAATCTCTTTACGTGCCTGTTTCATTCTCATGGCAATTACCTTGTCAGAATCAGTCCCGCGATTAACAATTCGATGTTTTAATTCATGCAAATCTGGTGGTGTCAAAAAGATAAAGACGCCATCTGGCATTAACTTGCGAACCTGTTTTGCTCCATTGACATCAATTTCAAGTAAAACATCTTTACCTTCATTGAGCATCTTTTGCACTGGTGCAAGTGGAGTACCATAATGGTTGCCTACATATTCATTATATTCCAAAAGCTCGTTACCTTTAATTGCTTCTTGGAAACGGTCCTCTGAAACAAAATAATAATCCTTCCCATTAACTTCGCCTGGACGAGGCTTACGAGTAGTCATTGAAACAGAATATTCAAATGAAAAAGCTTTTTGCTTCACCATTGCACTTTTAACGGTCCCCTTACCAACGCCAGAAGGACCAGATAAAACTAATAATAAACCTTGATGTGCCATTTTCGCTCCTAAAAATTATAGTAACAAGAATATATTGCACTAAAAAACGAGGAATTTCAAGAGTTTCGCAAAGAGATATAAATTCCACTTGCAATCAAAAACATTTGTTCGTATAATACATAGTGCAAACACAAGTTCGGGATGTATAGAGGAATGAGATATGAATTTATTAAAGTCGCTTAATAATTATGGTTCAGTATAAATTCGTGTGTAAATAGTAAAAATTAGACAACAAAAAAGAAG
>CAMFQH010000003.1:0-25615 GCA_945980025.1 uncultured Lactobacillus sp. | reverse complement strand
TCAGCCTCGGTCTCGTGGGCTCGGAGATGTGTATAAGAGACAGATTATTCATTGTAGAAATATGAGGTAATAACCATGAATTTCAATCAGATTAATCAACTATATCCTAATGCATATCTGAGTGTAGAAAAGCCCCTTTCTAATGCTGTATATTCCTGGCCTTTTAAAAATAAATGGTTAAGTATTCCGAAATCTGATCTTAATTCAAATGAAGTTGCTTTATTATCACTTCTATTACCCGAAAATCAAAATGATTTATCATCTAATCCATGGATTCAGTTTCTCAAGCATGTAGGCAAACAACCCACATTTATTGGCAAAATTCGTTTTTTATATTTTCAAATAGACACTCGTCATACTGATATTTCTCTTTGGTTAGAAGTTTTAAAAAACATGTTCAATACCAAAATATTAGCAGCCTTTGCTATCGAACCAAACCAATATTGCATAGTCGAAAAATTTGATTCTACTAGTTATTCATCTAAAGAGCTTGTTGGTGTTTTACAAACTATTGATGCTGATATAGGAAGTAATACTAAATTATTTATTGGTCGAAGCTGGTCTAGTGATGACAATCTTATTAGCTATTACACAGAAGAAAAGAAAATATTTCAGTCATGTGTTGACCAAGTAATCTCTACTGTATTCACACTACAGGAAATAGCCTTACCCTATTTCGCCAAAAGTAAACTACAGAAAAGTAACATTATTCTTTTTTATCGAAAACATATTTATCAAGATAAGCAATTACCTAATATAATCAAGACGCTTTATCAAAATCAAGGCAATATTTCTTTAACCGCTAAAAAACTGTATCTTCATCGTAATACTCTTCTGTATCATCTTGACAAAGTTAATCAAAATTTAGGATTAGATCTTAAGCAAATGGATAATTTACTGCTAGCATATATGGCTTTATTGTAAATTCATCTGATAAATTAATAGTGCACAAAAATTTGTATGGATTTTTGTGCACTATTTTATTGAATCTGTTAAACCGCTTACATTATACTTAAAGTACAGTTAGTAAACGAAAGGAATTATTACTATGGTTAAAATTGATATGGATCATATCTACAAGAGATATGAACACAATGAAAATTATTCAGTAAAAGATTTCAACTTACATATTAATGACCAAGAATTTATCGTCTTTGTTGGTCCATCAGGTTGTGGTAAATCGACTACTTTAAGAATGATCGCTGGACTAGAAGATATTAGTAAAGGGACTTTAAAAATTGGTGGTGAAGTAATGAACGACGTTGCGCCTAAAGATCGCGACATCGCCATGGTATTCCAGAACTACGCTTTGTATCCACACATGACAGTCTATGACAACATGGCTTTCGGTTTAAAATTACAGCATGTTTCAAAAGAAGAAATTGATAAAAAAGTTGATAAAGCTGCCGAAATTTTGGGCTTAAAGCAATATTTAAAACGTAAACCTGCTGCATTGTCTGGTGGTCAACGTCAACGTGTTGCCTTAGGACGTGCGATTGTACGTGATGCTCCTATTTTCTTAATGGACGAACCTTTATCCAACTTGGATGCTAAATTACGTGTTACTATGCGTGCCGAAATTGCTAAATTGCACCAACAATTAAAGACTACTACCATCTATGTAACTCACGACCAGACTGAAGCAATGACTTTAGCTGATCGAATCGTGGTCATCAAAGACGGAGTACAGCAACAAGTTGGTACTCCAATGGAAATTTATAATAAGCCTAAGAATGTCTTTGTTGCCGGATTTATTGGCTCACCTGCTATGAACTTCTTCCATGTTACCCTTGAAAATGGTAAGATTCATGACAAAGATAAAAACTTTAATATTCCCGTCCCAGAAGGTAGATTAAAGAAATTAATTGACAAAGGTTATGACGGTAAAGAGTTAATTTTTGGTATTCGCCCTGAAGACGTTCATACTGAGCAAGTTTTCCTGCAAAGTTTTCCTGAGCAAGTTGTTGATGCTAAAGTTGTTGTTTCTGAACTTTTGGGTGCTGAAACTCAGCTATACTGTAATGTTGGTAATGCAGAACTTGTTTCAAAAGTTGATGCACGTGACTTTACTAAACCAGGTGCAACTGTAAAAATGGGATTTGAAATGAATAAAGCTCACTTCTTTGATCCAAAAACTGAAGTTACCCTTGATGATTAAATTATTAACATATATGAGAAAGTCATTGAAAGCATATCAAGCTTTCAATGGCTTTTTCTTACTTTTCTTTCCATTTCAACAAGCAAACATCATGCTTTTCAACAACTATATCTTGATTTAATTGAATTTCTTTCTTTTGCCAAACATCATAAAATAGATTATTCGTATTGACTGTCTTATTAAAATCACTGATATGACAACGCTGAGCAGAATTAGAAATATTAAAAACTGCAAGATATTTGGTTTCACTTACTTCCGCTTGCCAAATTATAAAATGATCATTGCGCTCTATTTGGTACGAATTTCTACTATGATTATCTAAAGCTAAAATGTCAGGATTAGTTAAAAGATCTAGTTCTTTCTTTTTAAGATTAGGTAACTCACTACCAATAATTAATGGTGAATGCAGTAAAGACCATAATGTCATTAAACTATGCAATTCAGCCAAGCTAAATTTACTTCTACGACTTCCGCCTACCGATCTAATTCCTATTTTACCTATTGGAATCATATCACAATCAGGCCAGGTCCCTGTTCGAACGACGGGTGACCACCCATCTGCTCTATTGAACATATTGAGTAATAGTTCCCAATCATCCCAAAAATCATCTGTAATTCGCCACATATTTGCATTTTGTATTAAAAACGATGCATCTTTGATAGGCGTAGGACCAGGTGAAAGTGACAATACTATAGGATGACCTACTTTATCAATTGCCTTTCTCAATGCACGAATTTCTTTTTCATGAGCATCATTTGTATATTTCGAAAAAGCAATATCATCACACTTAATAAAATCTACACCCCATGAAGCATATAATTCGATTAATGAATTATAGTATTTTTGTCCCTCTGGCATATCAACATTTACACCATACATGTCACTATTCCATGGACATATATTATTTTCAGCAATATCTTTTGCTGTTTTATTTGTGCCTTTAATTGGAACTTTTTGATAAACTGCTTGACGTGGAATACCTCTCATAATATGAATACCAAATTTTAGTCCTAAACTATGAACGTAATCTGCTAGAGGCTTAAAGCCTTTCCCATTTTTAGCAGAAGGAAAGCGGTACTCATCTGGTATTAATCTAGCATATTGATCCATTTTTAAAGTTGCAAAATTATGATATTCAGCTGAATCTGCAGTTGGCTCATACCATTGAATATCAACGACAACATATTTATATCCGTATTTTCTTAGATTTTTACTTAGATATTCAGCATTTCGTCTAACTTCTTTTTCTGTAACAGATGCACCATATACATCCCAACTATTCCATCCTTTAGGAGGTAGCTGGGCCCATTTTTGAAATTCTTTCATTTTTCGCCTCTTATATTAAAAAGCGACTGGGTTTAATCCCGTCGCTTCTAATAAACTATCTTTAGTTAAAATTCAATTTTCCAATTAACATTTCTTGAAAATTTTTCGCCTGGAAGTAAAGTAAAAGCATCTAAGCTATTGCCATCCTCTGGAGCAACTTGAGCTTCAAGGGTAACACCATCATGTTCACCCAAATTATGAGTAGCACCTGTATGATTAAAAGTGTTTGCAGTAAATACTACTACACTCGGTGCATCAGTTATCATAATCAACTTTCTATTCTTACTTGGTGAAGTTAATACAGCTACTGGATCTTGCCCATTTAAAATAAATGGATGATCTAAGCCATTGCGGATTTTAATCTGATGCTCGTCAGAGTTAATAACATCCCCTAGTCTCTTACCATTACGAAAGTCAAAAATAGTTCCGTCAACTCTTTCAATGCTTCCTTTAGGCATAGTGTGATCATCTACTGGTACATAATAATCAGCGTTAATTTTTAGATTTAAATCCATTACATCATGATCTGGTCCATCAAGTCTGAAATATGTATGATTAGTTGGATTAAACAAAGTCGTTTTATCACTATAAGCAGTAATGTTGTAATGCAAATTATTTTCATTATCCAAAGCATAGGTGGTGATTACCTTTATGTTGCCTGGGTAATTGTTATGACCATCTGCTTCAAATAAAGTAAAAATAGCTTCTACATGATCCTTCTTAACTTTAGTGGCAAAATCCCAAGGGCGATTATCAAGACCTATCATTCCACCACCGTGAAGTGAATTATCACCATCATTCAATGGAAATTGTGTGCTATCACGTCCATGTCGCCATAATCCATTACGAATACGTCCAGCAACACGACCTACAGTCCCACCTAAATAATTACGTTCTTTTGCGTAATCTTCCGGTGTTTCAAGAGACATAATAATATTTTCTTTTCCGTTTACAGTAGGAATCTCAAATTTTTCAAGTGTTGCACCGTAATTTAAAATTGTCGCTTGTACTCCATTATCGTTTTGAATAGTAATTTCACAAAGATCTTTACAATTCATGTTGCCATACTTATTAACTACAGCTCTCATCACTTATCACCTACTTTAAGCTAATCCTGACCATATTCCATGAAGCAGGAGCTAAAGTTATATCCAGCTCTTTTTGAGTAAGATCAAACTTATCATTTTTAGCTATCTTCATCTTCCCATCTTCATTGGTTTGTTTCATTCCATAACCTGCAAACTGTGTAGCCTCTTTAACAGTATTAAATTCAAAGTCACCAGCGTTAACATGCAGCTTCATACCGTCTTCCAATGATCTATTTAAAGCAAAAATGGTCACAGTATTTTCTTCATCGTTTAAAATAGCAATACTATCAAGGTATGGAATATTTTCAAAATCTTTTGATGAATATGACGCAGCCTTTTGAATTGGGGTTAAAACGGTACCACGTCCATAATTTGAAACTTGCATAAATGGGAAGAAAATAGATTGCTTCCAGGCATTACCGTCCTCATCTGTCATAATTGGTGCAATAACATTAACTAATTGAGCCAAACACGCAATCTTTACACGGTCAGCATGTTTCAAAATAGTAATCAGCAATGAACCCACTAATAAAGCATCCTCAAAATTGTAAATATCTTCAAGCAAATGTGGAGCAATCTGCCAAGGCTTATTTTTAGCATCTGCATCGTTTGAATGATACCAAACGTTCCATTCATCAAGTGAAAGATTTATCTGTTTGTTGCTGTGCTTTCTCGCCTTAATTGAGTCACAAATGGCAATTACGCCTGAAATAAAATCATCAAGATCTTTACCTTTAGCTAAATAATTAGCTGTATCATTTTCTTGATTGCCATAATATCTATGCAATGAAAGATAGTCTACATTATCATAAGCTTCGTCTAAAACTGTACTTTCCCATGAACCAAAAGTTGGCATATCAAGAGCTGAACTACCACATACTACAGTTTCAATACTTTCATCAACTAATTTCATAGCTTTAGAGGTTTCATTAGCAGCGCGACCATATTCTGTCGCAGTCTTATGACCAATTTGCCATGGACCATCCATTTCATTACCAACACACCAAGTTTTAATGTTAAATGGCTCTTCTGCCCCATTTTGTCGACGCCAATCACTGTAAGCCGTACCTTTAGGGAAATTACAGTATTCAACTAAATGACGAGCTGCATCAATTCCTCGTGTTCCCATATTAACAGCCATCATTGTATTCGTATTGGCCTTTTTAGCCCACTTTTCAAACTCATGTAAACCAAATTGATTGGTTTCAATGCTGCGCCAAGCTAAATCGAGGCGCCGCGGCCGGTTCTCCTTTGGACCAACAGAATCCTCCCAATTAAATCCAGAAACAAAATTACCACCAGGATATCTAACAATTGGGACATTTAATTCTTTAACCAAATCAATGACATTCTTATTAAAGCCGTCTTCATCTGCATTGGGATGATCAGGTTGATAAATGCCATCATAGACAGCCCGACCTAAATGTTCAATAAATGATCCGTAAACACGGGGATCTACCTTACTAATTGGTGCATATTTATCTAATGTGAGATTTGCTTTCATTGTCTTTTTCTCCTAAATTTTATTGAATCTGATCTTTATCTCCTGGTTCACCAAAATCAGGTAAGCCATTTTCTTTCCAGTTAAAGTATTTTGCATAAGCATGTCGATCAGGATTATTTAAGGGATCACCTTCAATTTGAGTATAAGGACGTGCGTGATAGATCAGTACATCTTTGCCATTTACCTTAGTAAAGCTATTATGACCAGGTCCCCATAGCTTATTTTGGGGTGCACTCTTGAAAACAGGTTTTTCTGACTTATGCCAAGAATATCCATCAAGTAAATCTAATTTTTGATCTGCCCACAGCATGCCCATCGCATAATTTTCATCCGTTGCGCTAGCAGAATAAGTAATTATTATTTTACCGTCGTGTGTGATTTCAGCAGGACCTTCATTGACTTTGAAGCCTCTTTCCTCCCAGTCATATTCAGGAATAGATAACAATAATTCCTTTCCTTCAACAGTCCATGGATTTTTCATTTTTGCTAAAAACAAATTGGAATTATTATGAATTGCAGGCTCTAGCTGTGCCCAACACATATATAAATCACCATTATGTTCAAATACAGTTGCATCTAATGAAAAACTATCTTGGTGTGTCTTAACTTGACCTTTTTCACTCCATTTTGCAGTTAATGGGTTATCACCTTCCCCTTCAAGAACAAAAATATTATGGTGATGTTTACTGTCTCTAACTTCTGCATCATCAGATGCAGCAAAGTAGACATACCATTTTCCTCGCCAAAAATGTAATTCTGGTGCCCAAATTAATTCACTCATAGGACCACTAGTATGAGCCGACCAAATATATTTAGGCTCTGCGTCTTTTAAATCAGTTAATTTCTTTGCTCTTCGCAGCTCAATTACCTTATAACCTGGTACTGAACCACAAAAGTAGTAATAGCCATCATGTAAATAGACCCAAGGATCAGCTCTTTTTTCTACTAAAGGTTTATTATCCATATTAATTCTCCTCAAAAAATAAACGATGAAAATTCGAAGATTCAAATTTTCACCGTCAAAAACATACTTACGCTAGTATTTAGTTTTTAATAACTACTTTTTCCTTTAAATCATCGAAATCTTTTTGAGTAATTTTCCATAAAACATATGCTGTTAAGGGGATAATAAATAAAATTGCATATTGTGGGAAAATTTTTAGTGACACATAATCTCCAAAGATTAGCACAATCATTAATAATGAAAGAAGTGGTTTTCTAATTAATAAACGTGTTGCAAAAATGATTGAGTTTTTAAAATCCACATAGAAGTAACTTTGTATAAGAATATTCCACATTGCATGGATTATACTTAGAACAATTAATAATGTCAGCATTGGCATAAAAAACTGTCCATTTTTCATTAACTTATTCGCTGAAACTAAATCCAAAAGTAGAAAGATTATGATAATTTCATACATTAAGCTGTTAATCCAACCAGTTTTAAAAGCTGAACTAAAAGCTTTAAAGTAATACTTAGCTCCAGCTATTACTTTATCTCCTACTTCATCATTCTTTAGATAACTTACCAAAGCAACTAAAGAGGGGAAAATCGTGATAGAAGCTATCAAATATACTAATGAAGTAAGTAAAGTAAACTTCAAATTAAAACTTAGAATACACAGAATTAAATTACTAATAAGGAGAAAGATATTACCTAGAATTAATCTCCATGCAATTTGAATTCCTGTATAAATGATATTTCTTCTATGCATATTTGCTCTATCCCTTCACACCACCAACAACGAAGCCATCTTGGAAGGCTTTTTGGTTGAAAATAAATACAAGCATAATTGGTAAAATTGACATTACAGAACCAGCAAACAAAAGTTGATAGTTATTACCATATGGTGTCATAGCTGACATCAACCCTGCTGGGATAACGAAGTTAGTATCTGACTTCATAACAATCAATGGCCATAGGAATGAGTTCCATGCACCCATAGTTGTCAAGATAGTCATAGCCCCAAATGCAGGCTTCATAAGTGGAACATATATCTGCCAGAAAATTCTGAATTCACCACAGCCATCTAACCGAGCAGACTCTGCGTAATCAGGAGCTAAACCCATACAGAACTGTCTAAAGAAGAAGATTGTACCCGCTGGAACAATACCAGGTAGGATAACACCTGCATAAGTGTTCAATAAGCCTAACTTAGTGATTAATTCATACATAGGAATGGTTAAAACATCGCCAGGGAACATCATCATAACTAAAACAATTATGAAAATGACATTTCTTCCTTTGAATCTATACATTGCTAAGCCATAACCAACCATTGAAGTAAGAATTAGGACTAATATGGTTTGAACAATAGTAATGACTAATGAGTTTCTATACCATAACCAGTAGATACCGCCTCTGTTAGTCCATAATGATTTATAGTTATCTAGATTCATTTTTGAAAAATCTAGATGGACATTTAACCCATTTGAGAAAATATCTTGTGCGCTCTTAAATGAGGAAACCACCATAAAGTAGAATGGAATTAAAACAGCGATTGCTATAATTGCCAAGAATATGAAAGCAAGTATGTTATTGATAAGATTTTGTTTCTTTATACTGTGCATAATGTGATGCCCCCTTTAATCTTTGTCATACAAACCCATGAGTTTAGTTTGAATGGCATTAACTACAGTCACAATGATGAACAACATAACACCAACCGCACAGGACAAACCAAAGTTACCATCAGTAAAGGCAGTCTTATAAATTAAGGTTACTAATGTAGTACCGATATTATTAGGAGATTCCGCACCCCAGTATACATATGATTCGTTAAAGAGTGAGAAACCAGCTTGAATTGAAATAGTCAAAACATAAATAGTAATAGGCTTTAACATTGGGATTGTAATGTAACGGAATTTTTGCCAACCATTAGCACCATCCATATCAGCTGCTTCATAAAGATCTGGTGAGATACCTTGTAATCCTGAAAGGAAGTAAATTGCGTTAACACCAATCCAACGCCATACACAAATTACAACCAAGGCAAACATAGCAGTATGAGGACTGTTTAACCAATCCAATGGCCCAATACCAATATGCGATAGCCATTCATTAAATACACCTGTTTTATCTGAACTAAAAGCATATCTGAAGATCAGACCAGCAATAACAGTTGAAGTTAATACTGGTGCAAAGTAAACTGACTTAAAGAAGCCGGTCATAGGTGTACCTTTTCTATTAATAATAAATGCTACAAACATTGGAAGTGGAATTAAAATTACCAAAGTCCAAACTGTATATCTGAAGACATTCCATAATGCAGCATAGAAGTCCTTCATAATAAACAGTTGTTTATAATTAGTTAACCCAATCCAAGTTGAACCAGCTACACCATTAACTTGTTCAAAACTCATCTTTATCGCTGAGAAGAATGGATAAACTGAGAAAAGGCAAAACGCTATAATGAATGGTGAGACAAACAGATATGGCGCAACTTTTTGCCAATTTATCTTGTGGCGACGGTGAATGTTCTTTTTACTAACAGATTCACTCATATTTATCGCTCCTTGTCTTTAAATGAAATAATGGAATTCGACCTTACTGAGGAATTCCATTAATTCTTAAGATCTAATTTTTAGCAGCTTTAAATTGTTTTGTAAGTGCCTTTTGAGCAGTATCCAAAGCAGTCTTTGCTGATGGGTGTCCCTTACCAATTACACTAGGTAAAGTGTACTTCAATAAGTAGTCATTTAATGCTGGTGAATTCTTATCAGTAGTAGTTACGTGTCCAGTTTGATTTTGTAATTTAACTAAAACATTGAAAATGTCTTTACCGAAGTATTCAGTGTATTGATTATCCTGCTTTACAACTGGTGAAGTCCAAACGTCCTTACGGATAGGGTCAAATCCTAACAAACTCCATTGTTTACCAGCCATAGTCTTATTAGCTTTACCAAAGACAACGAATTCCTTGGCAAGTTTTTGAACTGATTTAGGTGTTTGATTAGTTACCATAGTGGCAGTACCACCACCATCGGCAGAAGTACGGTTTCCTTTATTAAACACTGGCATTGGTGCAATTGCAATCTTGCCCTTTAACTTAGGCATAAATGAAACCATACGGCTCATGTACCATGCAGGCATAGTTACTGAAGCAACATTACCTTTATTAAATTGAGCATAAGCTTGATCGTTATCAATGTTGCCACCTGGAGACTTTCTAGCAATCTTATCCTTGTAGATCCAGTCTTGACCCATTTGAAGTGAACGAACAGCAGCTGCATTATTTACATCTGGTTCAGTCTTAGCTTTATTGAACAAGTCAGCATGTTGTTGTGAAATTTGTGCATACCATTGGAAGTTCGCATTTGGTGAATACCAAGTCATAAACTTGCCAGTCTTACTTTTAACTTGCTTACCTGCATCTGTATATTGCTTCCAAGTTTTAATGTTCTTGTAGTTAACTCCGGCTTTTTTAAGAATGTCAGTATTATAGTAAGTTACATATGTACCTACGTGATAATCAAGTCCGTAGTATTTACCATCTTTTTTGTAGT
The DNA here is from genome assembly GCA_945980025.1 of uncultured Lactobacillus sp. GTDB lineage: Bacteria > Bacillota > Bacilli > Lactobacillales > Lactobacillaceae > Lactobacillus. Next base: position 15,032 of record CAMFQH010000003.1, on the reverse strand, counting down.
TATCAAGTCTTGATTGAATTAGTTCACTCTTATATGGAGCAATTTCTTTGTTTAATGATAAGTATGGTGGGTTCTTAGCTTTTAATTGAATAGCGGCTTGTCCCAGTTCAACATCAACGAAGTCTGGTGCACCTGTACCACCTTGTAAAGCAGTAGTTAACTTTTCATTTTCGTTTGCGAATGGTAAAACCGTAGTTTTTACTTCAATTTGACGCTTTGGGTGTTCTTTATTCCAAAGCTTAGCTGCTTCTTTCCAATATTTGGTATGGATTTGTTCAAATGTCCAATAAGTCAAAACCGTTTTACCATCTTTGGTTTTTTCTGGTTGACTATTGTTCTTATTTCCACAAGCACTTAATGATAAAGCTGTTAAGACTGCAGCTCCAACTAAAGCAGTCTTCTTAAAAGCTTTTTTCCATTTACTACTCATATGTATCCTCCTCTGTATCTAATTGCGTTTTCTGAGTTTAGAGCGCTTTCGTTGATTACAGTTATAGTATCCTACTTGTTAGGATAAATGTCAATAAATTTTTAAAATTAATTAAATAAATTAAGTATAAATTCCATAAGCAGTAGCAACTTATACAGATAAATAATGCATTCTCAATTGTAAGCACAAATATTTTGCGTTAAACTTGAACTAACCTACTAATAGTATAAGGAGTATCTAGTCTATGTTGAAACGTCAAATAATTCGAGAAGAGCTTTCTCGACACAAAACAGTAACTAGTAAAATAAAGTACATTGTATTTGCATTCAAATTTGAATTAATCGTTGCAATTGTTGTATTAGGTTTTGTTGGTTTTTTCGCTCATTCAATTCTGGTTCATGACAATCCTGTTTTGAATGTTGGAATTTATACACCAAATAAAGAAATCAATAGTCTTCAAATTTCTACAACATCTGAAAAATTAGTTAAAGCACTGCATGTTAACTATAACAATCATCGTGATACTGTCTCTATCACAGCTGGTTCAACTATGAAGATCAGTGATAAAACAAAGATGCAAAGTATGTTGATGGCAGGTCAACTCGATGTTTTAGTTGTTGGAAAAAATGATTTTAATACTCTAAAGAAGAAAACCAAGAATTTCAAAGTTATCCCTAATAACTTAACCCAAAAGATAAAATCACAATATAAATTTACCCATAAGGGAAGAATTGTTGGGATCTCCGCTAATCAGTTGCCTATTTTTAAGAACACTGTTAAATCAAATAACATTATTTTCTGTCTACCTTCAAATGGCAAAAATTCGAAAGAAACCAACAAATTAATCAACTACTTATCATCTTCAATTCATTAAAACTAATCAATTTAAAACAATGCTGATATATCTATCGTTTAACAAAACGAAGATTATCAGCATTTTTTATAATTTTAATTCACTATTTTGGAATAACCAAAGTTACAATACTCTTATCATCAAGAGCAACATTAATTTCATTACCGTTAATTTGGTAATTATTAAAATCGTTTAAATGTATTTTATCAGGCTCTTCAAAACTATTGTGTGCATCTTTTTCATCACTGTGTAAGACTTTGGCATAACTAGGTTTCTTCACCGCATTTGTCATTTTAATTGTAAGATTGTTACTTTGATTTAAAGAAGTATTACAAATGGATATAATGTAATTATTTTCTTTTTCAGAAATTGAATAATTGATTGGATCACCGTTATCACTATAAGCGGCAATAAATTTAGCATCTTGATGAAGCTTATACATATCGAAGACATAATAAGTTGGAGTTAGAACCATCTGGTTGCCTTTAGTTAAGATCATGGACTGTAATACATTAACAGTTTGAGCAATATTAGTCATTCCAACTAAGCCAGCATGTTTAGCAAAGATATTCAATGTAGTGGCTGCCATTATAGCATCCCTGATAGTATTTTGCTGCTGCAAAAATGCAGGGTTTGTACCTGATTCAGCATGAAGCCAATCTCCCCACTCATCAACAATCAATTTTACTCGATGCTCTGGATCATAACGTTTCATTCTTAGACCATGCTCATGAATAAAGTAATCCATCTTTCTAATACTATAAAGTAATGAATCCCATTCTTTATCTTTAAATCCTACTGCATAGCCCTTTTTATCCCACAAGTCAGTTAAACCATAATGGTGTAAACTTAAGCCATCCATAAATTCACTGGCATTTTTCATCACTACATCTGTCCAGTTAAAATCATCGATATTAGGACCACATCCTATCTTAACCAATGGTTTCTGGCTGTTATCATATTGATGCACAAAACTTTGCCACAAACGATATAAGTCAGCATAAAACTCGGGACGCATATGTCCGTCTTCGCCCCATTCTTCATTGCCAATTCCTACAAAGCGTAATTTCCATGGCTTCTCATGACCATTTTTAGCACGTAAATCAGCCATTGGGCCATAAGGACTAGTAATATATTCGAGCCAATCCGTCATCTCTTGAATAGTACCTGAAGACATATTAACATTCAAATATGATTCAGCTCCAATTTGCTGACAAAAATCAAAATACTCGTGTGTACCAAATTCATTACTTTCAAGTGATCCACCCCAACTAGTATTTACGATTGGGGTTCTCTTATTTCCAATACCATCTTTCCAATGATAAATATCAGAGAAATACCCACCAGGCCATCGTAGAACTGGAACTTTAATATTTCTAAGTGCCCGAACTACATCACTTCTAATTCCTCTAACATTTTCAATATCACTATCTTTGCCTACCCAAATACCCCCATAAATGCCAGTACCTAAATGTTCACTAAATTGTCCTTGTAAATACTTACTCAAGGTTACAGTAGGCTTAATATTTCTAATATCAACTACATTACTCATCTCTATATCTCCTCGTTTAACCATACACTCATCGAACTTGGTTTTCTATTTGCCCAGGCATAGTATGGAATTAAAGTTAAAGGTCTAATTTCGTTATCCTTTTCTAATTTGGTCGTATATAACTTTGTTTCATTAGTATGGATACTATTTTGAATTTTAACCTTCACAATTCCTTCCAGCATTTTTGAATCAAGCTCTGACTCTGCATCAGTAGGCGTCGGAATTTGATACTCATCGTAACTACCAGAATTATCTATTCCTTCAGCACAATAAATAATTGGACCTCTTTGAATAGCAACTTTACCATGATCATCACTAACCCTAGCATTCGCATGTATCAAATGCACATTCATATCCAAGTTAATTGAAATCTCGTAATCTTCTGAGATTTTGAAGTATTGTATACCATTCTGAATATTAGTTTTTATTGACGTATCATTTACTTTAATACTAGTTTCTTTACTCCAAGCCGGAATTCTAATTGCCAAATCAAAAGACTTTTTATTTGGATTTGAAACCTTAACTTTAATTTTTCCATACCAAGGTAATTGACTTTCAACTTCGATTTTTACTTGATCAGAAAATTCAGTTTGATTTGAAATTAGTTGGTCAATTAAAATCTGATCACCTTTAATGGCATAGATATATTGATCGATTGATGCAATTAATCTAGTAATATTTGCCGGGCAACAAGCACAAGAAAACCACGATAATCTTCTATTTGATAAATGTGAACTTGCAGGGTTTAAATATGATTTATTTGATATTTCTAATGGATTTGCATAAAAATAGTGTTCTCCGTCTAAGGAAATCCCGGTTAAAGCACCATTATATAGCTCTCGCTCAAGAATATCGCCATATTCTCCTTTAAATTCACTATTTTCTAGTTGTTTAGCTAGCATTATCATAGCTACTGATGCACAAGTTTCACCATAATCTGTTTTATTTGGCAAGTCATAATCATAAGTAAAGGCTTCACCAGCTGCAGTTTGCCCCACATTACCAGTAATATACATTTGCTTATTAGTTATATCTGTCCATAAGCGTTTAACCGCTTCTAATAGCTTTTTGTCTTTCTTAAGTCTTGCTACATGAGCTGCACCCGTCAAATAATATAAAACTCTTACAGCGTGTCCTTGAACCATTTTCACATCAAAAATAGGTCTTTCATCAAATAAATAATTATTTTTGGCATGTCTCATTTCAGGAAATGGATCATACTTAATGTCATTAAGCTGGTTTTGTTTGTCAAAGAAATCTGGTTCAGTACCACGAACTAACACAAAGTAATTTGCCAAATTCAAATACTTTTTATTATGAGTACAGTCATATAATTTGGTTAAAGCCAATTCGATTTCCGGATGTCCATCATAACCATGTATTTTATCAGAAGCATCTCCAAAATTGCGATCAATACAATCAGCCATCTTTTCTGCAATTTCTAAGGCTTGCTTGTTTTTAGTGACATTGTAATATGCTACTCCCGCTTCAATATAATGTCCCATAGAATAGAGCTCATGTGACTGTTGTAGCTGTCTAAACTTCAGACTAGGTGTATCAATTTGATAACGCGTTGACAAATAGCCATCACTAGCTTGAGCTTTCCCGATCAAATTAATAACTCGATCTGCTAAAGTTTTTAATTCATTTGAATACTGATAACGCAAAACATAAGCTACAGTTTCTAACCACTTGTAGACATCCGTATCTTGAAAGATCATCCCTTGGTGATGCCCTTCTTTTTCTTGAGCAGCAATTTTTAAATTTTCAATTGCACCACTTTTCTCACTGGCTCCACCAGCTACTCTATCACTTGTTACTTCAGGTTGTTCACTATCAGAAATCATCTTCCATTGAAAAGGTACTGCCATTTTGGCAATTAAATCTCGATACCTTTGCCAAAATGGGGATGTTATTTCAATATTTTTTAGTCTTATTTCCTCGCTCATTTTTAGATTCCTTTCTTCAGCTAGAAAGCGATTTCATTTGAATTATATCATACAAATTAAGATGAATTAAATTCTTAACACGTATTCATCCTATAAATTTTACTAGTTCTATTGATTTATCCGTTCAAATATAATAATGTTAACTTGAAATGATTCTATAAAAAGGAGGATTTTACATGCATCTTTCAAAAAAAGTAAAACGTCATTTACTGCTCGGTGCAAGTGCTATTACAGTAGCTCTTGTTTCTGTGGGCTTAACTTCTTGTAGTAAACCACAAGCCTTTAAACCATCAAAATGGCATACAACGATGGAAAAACATCCTGCTATTCACGATCCGTCAATCGTAATGGTTAAAGATAAAAGTGGAAAGCCACATTACTACGTCTTTGGTACACATGTAACTGAAGCTGAATCCGATGACTTGGTACACTGGAATGTACCATTTACGACAAATTATGAGAATCCTAAAAAGAATATTATTCTTGGAAATTTTGATAAGAATTTAAAAGTTCCATTCAAGTGGGCTGGCCACAATGACGCTGATTCTGCAGGTGGCTACGCCATATGGGCACCTGACGTTCATTACGACAAAGACTATAAATGGGCAGACGGATCAAAAGGAGCATATTTATACTATTTTGCTAACTCCTCAACATGGAGGAGATCGGTAATTTCTGTAGCTGCTTCTAAGTCAATTAAAGGTCCGTACACTAATGTTAAACCGATTGTTTATTCTGGTTTTACAAAAAATGACGCTACAGATGGTAGTGATCGAAATATTAAATATACTAAAACTAACCTACCTAAGTTAATTAAATCCGGAAAAGTTAGCGGTTGGAGCGACAAATGGAATATGCCTGGTGGTTCAGAATGGAATCACTTTTATGCTCCCAATGCGATCGACCCTGCCGTATTCACCGACGCACATGGAAAGACTTGGATGGTGTATGGATCGTGGTCTGGTGGCATCTTTATGTTAAGGATCAATCCAAAAACCGGTACAGCATATTACCCTGGTCATGACAGTAAAACTAAAGATGGTCGAATTATTGATCGTTACTTTGGTACTAAATTATTGGGTGGATATCATCAATCCGGTGAAGGTCCGTATATCATGTATGACAAAGCCAATAAATATTATTACCTCTTTATTACCATAGGAGGACTTGATTACCAAGGTGGTTATAATATGCGAATGTGGCGTTCCAAGTCACCGGATGGACCGTATGTGGATGCCAAAGGTCAGGCAGCTCCTAGTTATAAAGAAGCTACTGGATCTAAGATTAATACTAAATATGGTATTAAAATTAGTGGTAACTATAAATTGCCAGGAATGGATAAATCTTATAAATCTGGTGGGCATAATTCTGCTATAAAGACACCGAATGGACAATATTTCTTGGTATATCACACCAGATTCTCATTTGATAATAATTTCCAGTTGAGAGTCCATCAAATGATGATGAATAAAGAAAATTGGCCTGTTAATTTACCGTTCGCATACACCGATAAAAAACCGTCAGCTTTAGCTAAAAATAAGATTCCCGGAACATATACCTTTTATAATCTAGGCACTCAAACTTCTGCTAGTGACGTCGCTAGAAAAGAAATAACTTTATCCGAGAATCATCTAGTTACTGGTGGCATGACTGGAAAATGGAAAATTGAACCTAAAGATTCTAAAACATATTACTTAACTATTACTTCTGGTAAAACCAAATACAATGGCGTAGTCACAACACAATACGATAATGAAGAAAAAAAGTCTGGATGGAAAATCGTATTATCTGCCATCGGTAATAATAATGAAACCATTTGGGGATTCAAAGACCTCAAATAATAAATTGACTCTTTAAATATGTGATAAGCTCATATTTAAAGAGTTTTTTTGTTCTAAACTAATAAAAGGCCGTAGAACTTATTTGTCCTACGGTCTTTCTTACATTATGAATTTATTTGTGAATTATATTGTTTTGATTATTCTAGAGGGAGAAATATTAATTAAATTAGCTTAAATTGATTTATTTTTCAATATCTACGAAGTTAATACCAAACAATCTTGTTAACTCACGCAATTGTTCTTCACTGGCATTGAATGAAATAACTGAGTGGTGACCACCACCTGCACGCATCCATGCTTTGGCACCTTCAGCTAAGCCCATCTTAGGTGTCCATAATTGCTTAGCAGTTGGAAGCTTTGGCATTGGCTTTTCAGGTAATTTACCGTCAACTGGATAAGATACAATCTTATACCCGTCATCAAAGTATGACAAGGTAAGACAAATGGCATCCCCTTCTGAACCAGTAAATACCAGTCTAGCTGGATCTGCTTTACCACCAATACCTAGTGGGTGAACTTCTACACGTGGCTTATCTGAAGCTAATGTTGGATCAACTTCAAGCATGTGTGAACCCATAATTGTTTCGTGACCATGCCGTAAGTCTAACGTGTAGTCTTCCATTAAACCAGTCTTCTTGTTAGAAGCCAAAATCTTCATCAAGCGACTCAATCCAGCAGTCTTGAAGTCACCTTCTGGACCAAATCCATAGCCTTCTGCTTCAAGCATTTGTGCAGACAAGCCTGGTAATTGTTCTAAGCCTTCAAGATCTTGGAAATTATCACAGACAACATTGTAGTCATGATCATCCATGAACTTCTTAAAGGCTAAATATTCACGTAATTGATAGCGAACGGCATGAACATACTTGTCGTGATCGTTGTCACCTTCAACCATGTCATACTTTTCTTCGAGTTTCTTGTATTCTTTGTCAATATCATCCTCAGAAACTGCATTTACATATTTAACTAATTCAGATACTGGCCAGTAATCTACAGTCCAGCCCAATTTAATTTGTGCAGCAACCTTATCGCCTTCAGTTACGGCAACATCACGCATAGTATCACCAAAACGTACGATTCTGATATGGAAGCTTTCATTATATGCTACAGCTACATGTTGCCAGTCAGCGATTTGTTTTTGAACATCTTCATCGCCCCACCAGCCATAAACAATTGTATCAGGTACGTGCATTCTAGCATTAATGTATTCATACTCACGATCACCATGGGCACTTTGATTCAAGTTCATATAATCCATATCAATGGTGTCAAATGGGATATAATTCAAATATTGCGTTGCCAAATGAAGCAGTGGCTTTTGTAATAATTGCGTCCCACGAATCCAATTTTTGGCTGGTGAGAAGGTATGCATCCAAGTAATCACACCAGCACAACTATCATCATAGTTGGCATCCTTCATAATTTGAGTAATGCTTTCAGCTGTAGTAGCTACTAGCTTAAAGTCAATTGGATAATCCAGCTTTTTGCTATCATTTAAGCCTTTAACGATTTTTTCAGCATTTTCCTTAACTTCTCTTAAAGTTTCTTCGCCGTAAAGTGGTTGACTTCCGACGATAAACCAAAATCTATAATTTGGCATCTTACGCATATTAACGATCTCCTTTTTAAAATCTGTTTTACTAAACGCTTTCATAAATTATTGTAGTAAATTTATACGTATAAATCAATACTAATTTATGCTTTATTGTACTTTTTATCCGAATAAATGATATGATTAATTTGAAAATTTGTCATATTTGTTTATAGAAAGGAATATATGATGCAAGCAAATATTAAATGGCTTGATGATCCTCGTATCTTTAGTGTTAACCAGATTAAAGCGCATAGTGATCATCAATTTTATCGTAATTATGATGAATGGCAACGTAACAATAGCAGTTTTCAACAAAGCTTAAATGGTCGTTGGCAATTTAATTTTTTTAATAATCCTCAACAATTACCAGACAAATTATTATTAACTGGTAGAGAAATAAAAAATACTACTTCTATCCTTGTTCCAAGTGAAATAGAACTTCAAGGATATGCGCAAAATCAATATACAAATGACCGTTATCCTTGGGAAGGAAAAATCTATCGTCGACCGGCTTATATTTTGGATAAAAATGATACTCAAGAAAATTCGTTTAGTCAGGGAAAAGATAATACAATTGGTTACTATTTAAAACATTTTGATTTAAATCCGACTTTACAGAATAAGAACATACGAATTCGTTTTGAAGGAGTAGAACGTGCATTTTATGTATTTCTTAACAATCATTTTATTGGTTACGCAGAAGATAGTTTTACTCCATCTGAATTTGATTTATCGCAATATATAAAGAACAAAAATAACCTTTTAACTGTAGTTGTTTTCAAGCATTCAACTGCTTCTTGGTTAGAAGATCAAGATATGTTCCGCTTTTTAGGAATCTTCAGAAATGTGGAGCTGCTTGCAACTGAATCTACACATCTTGAAGATTTAGATTTAAGACCAAAATTAAATCATGATAACCAAAGCGGCCTTTTAGCTGCACACTTGTCATTCATTGGTAAAAAAGATGGCTTCATTCATATCTATGTCAAAGATCATAATGGTAAAAGTTTATTTGATCAACAATACTCGATAGAAAATCAATTAAACATTGATAATATTACATTTAAATCTGTACATCCCTGGAGTAATCATGATCCTTATCTTTATCAATTATTTATTGAAGTTTATTCTTCGAATTCAACTTTACTGGAACTTATTCCATATCAGTTTGGCTTTCGACGTATTGAAATTAATGATCAACATGTTGTTTTACTGAATGGAAAGAGATTGATAATAAATGGCGTTAATCGTCACGAGTGGGATGCTGAACGCGGAAGAGCGATTACCTTAGATTATATGAAACAAGATATTAAAAGTTTTCAAAAAAATAATATTAATGCAGTCCGAACTTGTCACTATCCCGACCAAATTCCATGGTATTACATGTGTGATCAAAGTGGAATTTATGTCATGGCAGAGAATAATATGGAAACACATGGGACCTGGCAACAAGCAGACTATAATGTTCCCGGTTCTAGTCCAGAATGGTTAGATGCAGTGACAGATCGAGCGCGTAACAATTATGAAACACTAAAAAATCATACTAGTTTTGGTCATTAGGCAATGAATCTTATGCCGGTGAAGATATTGCTAAAATGAATGAATTTTACAAATCTCATGATAAAAGTCGTCTAACACATTATGAAGGTGTTAGTTGGACTCCTCAATATAGATCTCGAATTTCTGATATTGAGAGTAGAATGTATCTTCCTCCCAAACAAGTTGAAGATTATCTAAAGAATAATCCTGATAAACCATTCGTAGAGTGCGAATATATGCATGATATGGGGAATTCTTGTGGTGGTATGGGAGACTATATCAAATTGCTTGATCAATATCCACAGTATCTTGGTGGTTTTATTTGGGATTATATTGATCAAGCCTTAACAGTAACTGATAAAATCAGTGGTCAAAAAGTTTTGCGTTATGGCGGTGATTTTGATGATCATCACGCAGATAATGAATTTTCCGGTGATGGATTGATGTTTGCAAACAGAACCGAAAAGCCAGCAATGCAGGAGGTACGCTATTATTATGGTTTACACAAATAAAATGAAGGTAGTATACGGCACCAGAATTTTAGGACTCCACGGTCAGAACTTTAGTTACCTATTTAACTATAATTTACATGGATTAGAATCTATTAAAATCAATAATAAGGAATGGCTATATAGAATGCCTACACCCACTTTTTGGCGTGCGACAACTGACAATGATCGTGGTTGTGGTTTCAATATCAAATCCGCTCAATGGCTTAGTGCTGATATATTTAGGAAAAATAAAGACATCAAATTAGAAGTAGATAATCATTGTTTTTCAACAATTCCAGATGGAGGCAAAAGTAATGTATTTAGCAATCATGAATTTGCTTCACTTGTAAAAATAACTTTTAACTATGAGACGGTCACTATTCCTTCAACTCAAGTTGCTCTAACTTACACAATTAAAGCAAACGGGGAATTAAAAGTTGCCTTACATTATCAAGGAAGAAAAAATCTGCCAAGTCTGCCAGTATTAGGCATTAGATTTATAATTCCTACTCCAGCTATACATTTTGATTATCAAGGACTATCGGGAGAAACATATCCCGACCGCATGAAAGGCGCAATTGAAGGTAAATATCATATAGATGGAATGCCTGTTACACCTTATCTTGTGCCACAGGAAAATGGAATGCATATGAATACTCAAAAATTATTTATTACACGCAATACAACTCAAAATAATACTGATCATATACTCAATCCATTTGGTCTAAAAATCCAGCAAAGCGATTTACCGTTTAACTTTAGTTTATTACCTTACACAAGCGAAGAATTAGAAAATGCCACTCATATTGAGGAACTACCTTTAGAACGAAGAGCAGTTTTAGTAATCGCAGGATGTGTTAGAGGAGTCGGCGGTATTGACAGTTGGGGAAGTGATGTCAAACCTCAGTACACAATTTCTGCTGAAAAAGACTATGATTTCTCCGTTATCTTAAATGCTAAATAATCCCGAATTTGAAAAAATTCTCAAAACAAAAATGATCTAAATTATTCAAAAGTTTAGACTATTTTTATTTTCATATTAATTATCAATGTATATAGTGATATACTAATTTCAAAAGAATTGTTTTCGCTATCTAGTGCATTAACTCTCTATTTCTTTAACTTTAGAGCTAATAGAACCATTATAAATCATTTTTACTTCATAAAGTTTAGATTCAACTTCTTCACCAGCAATCATTTTAAGCATCATCTTTGCAGCATCTACCCCCATCCTTTCCTTAGGGTGTTCAACTGTAGTCAGCTTAGGAATGACATAATGTCCCATTACGAAATCATCAAAGCCAGCTATAGACACATCCTCAGGAATCTTTAGATCAATAGAACGAACTACATTCATCATCTGAATTGCTAAATCGTCGTTATAGCATACAATCGCCGTTGGTGCTTCCGTTCCTTCCAGTAAGTTAACTGTTTTCTTAAAAACTGGATTCACGTCTTGCTGAGAATGATACATAACTGTCTCACTTAAGTAAGAAATATCTGGATGCCCCATATAGGCATCTAAAAAACCTTTTAATCTATTTGCCCCCTGCATATCATCTATCTGAAAGACACCTAATATTCTCTTGTGCCCCAGTTTTATCAAATGATCAGTCATTTCCTCCTCTGCCTTAGTATCATCCAATTCAAGGTATGGAAAATCTAATTGAGGATAATGAGCATTAATAAATAAAGTTGGAATTCCTGCTTCTTTAAGCTTGGTATAAATTGATAAATCCTTATTTGGTAGAGCACTTTGACTAGGTTCGATAATCAACCCTGATACTTGATTATCAATCATGCGTTGAATGGCTTTTTCTTCACGCTCACAACTATTATGGGTATTATTCAGTATCAAAGAATAACCATTTTCAGTAATTATTCTATCAATACCACTAATAATTCTTGGAAAGATGTAATCTGCTAAGTGAGTAGTAATGACACCAATCAATTTACTATCGTTAACAGGTTTACGTTGCTTCTTCCAGTCATCCACATACATGCCGCCACCTTGAACACGATAAATAAAGCGTTCACTTTCTAATTCTCCAGCTGCACGCCTAATAGTATAACGACTGACACCATACTTTTCCATCAATTCAGATTCTGTCGGTAACTTGCTGCCAACCTCATATTTTCCATTTTTTATTAGGTTTTTAATTTTATCTTTTACATTTTCATATTTTATTTCCGACATAATTGATTGCCTCTACCACGTATAAATTCTCTATTATTTAACAATTTATTATACCAAAAAAGCCATCCAGTTAATATAAATAAAACTTATAAAAAGACCGAAGACCTTATCGTAGTCTTCAGTCTTTTATTGACTAAATACTAAGCATGCTTAGCATGATCCATTGAATGTGCATTATTTTGACCATAATATGCATTCTTACCATGCTTACGGTAATAATGTTTGTCTAATAAATATTGTGGTAAATGACTATTTCCTCTAGTCAACATCAGAGTATGATAATCTTCTTCAGCTATCACTTCCAACACTTTAGCATTGTACACAGCTTGTGCTGGTGTCTTCCCCCAAGTAAATGGGCCATGTTGTGATACCAAAGTTCCTGGTGTAGCCTCATAGTCTAAACCACGTTCTTTAAATGTTCTAACAATTGTTTTACCAGTATTACCTTCATAGTCCTCATTAATTTCTTCTTCAGTTAAAGCATCTGCTGCTGGAACGTCAGTATAGAAAGTATCCGCATGAGTTGTATTTAAGGCAGGAATATCCATTTTAGCTGCCGCAAATGAAACTGCCCAAGGTGAATGCGTATGAACAATTCCACCAATTTTTGGGAAATGATTATATAAATAAGTATGAGTAGGCGTATCTGAGGATGGATTACGTTTTCCTTCGACCACTTCTCCCTTCAAATTTACGACAACCATGTCATCAGGTGTCAATTCATCATATGGCACGCCTGATGGCTTAATGACAAACAGACCTTTTTCACGGTCAATTCCAGAAACATTTCCCCAAGTAAATGTAACCAAATTTAACTTGGGTAACTGCATATTTGCTTCATAAACTTCTTTTTTTAAATCTTCTAACATTGTTTTGTCCTTTCACTACTACTTGATTTTTTCACCAGCTAAAGCTTCTACTGCTAAACCATTTCTATAGCTCTTAATGAATTTTTCATACCCCTCAACTCTTGCAGGTTCAGGGTTCAAAGTTGTACTCTTTGGGTCTTTGAATACTTCTTTATCCAAATAATCAGCTAACGTCTCTTGAGTATCACTTGCCGCATACTGTGCGAGTACAGCCATTCCCCATGGTCCACCTTGACTAGCAGTTTCCATTACTGTAATTGGTAAATTAATAGCATTAGCCAAAATTTGTTGAGCAATCACTGGAGTTCCAAACAAACCACCTTGAGCAACCATTACATCTGTTTGAACATTTTCTTTTTTAGTTAAAATATCCATGCCAATCTTAAGTGGTGCAAATGCGGCATAAAGTTGTGTTAAAAAGAAGTTAGCCAGATTCATCTTACTATTTGGTGTCCTTACGAATAATGGACGACCATTTTGAATGTGAGTAATATTTTCACCAGACAAATAACTATAGTTAATTAATCCACCAGCATCAGAATCAGAATCTTTAGTAGCATTAAACAGAGTGGCATATAAATCATCTGTACTTATCTTTAGACCAGCTTTTTTAGCAAATTCTTTAAATAAGTCTACCCAGGCATTAATATCAGATGAACAATTATTGATATGAACCATCGCAACAGCTGCACCACTTGGCGTTGTCACCATATCAATATCTCTATGCAATTCTTTTAATGGCTTATCCAATACATTCATTGAAAAGGCAGATGTTCCAACCGATATATTTCCTGTTCTTTCTCTTACACTATTAGTTGCCACCATTCCAGTACCGGCGTCGCCTTCTGACGGAGCAATTAAACTTCCCGGCTGTAAATTACCTGATGGATCAATCAATTTAGCACCTTTTGGTGTTAATTGACCAGCTTTTTCACCGGCTACTAGTACTTTAGGCAGAACTTTATTAATATCCCAATTAAATTTTTTGACTTCAGGAAGTTCCTTAAATTTATTTAATAAGTCTTGTCGATAATCCTTTTTCTCACTATCTATTGGAAAAATACCAGAAGCATCTCCAATTCCTGTTACTCTTTGACCACAGAGCTTCCACGTAACATAACTATCCAACGTTGTCACAAAGTTGATATCTTTAACATGTTTTTCGTTATTCAAAATTGCCTGATAAATATGCGCAATTGTCCATCTTTGTGGAATATTGAAATTAAATAATTTTGTTAATTTATCTGCTGCTTCTTCTGTTATATTATTGCGCCAAGTTCTAAATGGAACTAATAGTTTTTCATTTTTATCAAAAGCTAAATAGCCATGCATCATAGCACTAATACCAATTGAATTAATACGGGTTAAAAGAATCCCATATTTATCGGTAATATTCTTACTTAATTCAGCATATGCAGCTTGAATTCCCTTCCAAACATCTTCAATTGAATAAGTCCAAATACCATTAACTAACTTATTTTCCCAAGTAAAACTACCTTTAGCTAACGTTTCAAAATTACCATTAATCAAAACTGCCTTAATCCGTGTTGAACCTAATTCAATCCCTAGTACAGCCTTACCATTCTTAATTGTTTCAATATTTTCTTTATCATTCATAGAGCTTCCTCCATCGTCACAATATTTATTCATCAATTAAATATTATCTCGTATTAATAACAAATTCAATATAAATATCAATAAATTAGCGACTTATCAT
>CAMFQH010000002.1:0-29748 GCA_945980025.1 uncultured Lactobacillus sp. | reverse complement strand
TGTCATCCTTTCCTCATGCCAAGCTTGAATATGTTTGTATTTCATAATTCATTACCTCCTTTTCATTAAAAGGTGTGTTTATGACGAGAATAAAAAGAAGCGGATTACTCCTGCTTCCTTTCAATTTTGACAATAATTGCGTTGTCCTCCGTATATATATTAATGTTAAAATCATCAGGATTGCCTAAGAACTCCTTTACGATAGATTTCTTATTCCCAAATGGTTTGAACATTTTTGTTATTAATTTAAACACAATCATCACCCCTTTCACTATAAGGATGGTAATTTTCGCGAGAAAAGAAAAAGAGATTATGCAAATCTCTTAAATCCTTTTACTAATAATAGTATTAAACATATTGTCATATTAGTTACCTCTCTTTCTACCATATAATATGTTTATTCCGCGGTATTAATTTGGCAGAAAAATAGTGTGTGATTAGTGTTAAATCCTACACTATTTTTACACTAAAGGAGGTAAATATAATGCTTATAAAGTGTCCAGAATGTGAAGCTAATACTTGTACACACTGCGGTTTTCCACTCAAGAAAGACTAATCGCACAGATGGCTTTGATAAAAATGAAACACTCTCCTTATGATATAAGAAAGTATTTTATTACGCTGTGTAAGAATTGTGGAATAGATGAATACACTATTAAGTACATTGTAGGTCATTCTATCGATGATCTTACTGAAAAGGTGTATACGGAGCGTGAACTTGATTGGTTTAAAGAAGAAATAGAAAAAATATCAGAGACCTAGATTTTCTAGGCCTCTTTTTCGTCATAATACTCTTCATATTCGTTCTGTGTTGGAAATAGCATATATCCTTTCAGTGAAGGAAGATATCCCATATATCCACCAAATACTAAATATCCTTTCATTTATATCACTCCTTTCTATCATAGGACTGGTAAAAAGAGCGAAAAAACAGAGAACTAGAAAGTTCCCTGTTTAAGTACTAATGATCTTTTTTCCATTTAGAAAAGTCCCAATAATTACCTTTCTCTAAACCTTTAACAACTACTGCAAAATATTCATCTGTTTCTCTTGCATAAGTATCAATAACAGTTCTTTCCAAAACCGGTTCGTATTCGCACTCTAAATATTTGTCAACTTTCAAATATGAACTAGCTAATTTTCCAATCTTATCTGCATAGCTAATAGCTGTATCTTTGTCAGGTATATCCTTTGACAATTCGATAATTCTATCTTTCTTTGCGATATTTCTTTTTCTAAGTTTAGTTACTTCATTTTTAACAAGTTTATCAACTTCATTTAAAGCTTCTTCTCCAGTTCCGAAGAAAAACCATCCTGATCCCTGATTAGCAGAGATACAAACTTTCTTCGTTAAATTGTTGTTTAAATATTCTTGTAATGTCATAATAGACCTCCTTTAAAATATAATATTAGTTACCATTAAAGAGGCCGAAAATAACGCGAAAAAAAAAAAAAAAAAAGGCCATGATTAAATCACGACCCTCATTTTGATAAGTTCTACTTTCTATCTTTGCAACATCCTGGATTATATGGATAATCCTCTAAATCTTTCTTGTATTGTTCTTTTGTTTTGTAAAAGTTACAATTTGGTTCTACCTTTGTCAGGCATGAACAAACTCCTTTCACATTTGCAAAACATCCTTTACAATTTTCTATTGTCCAAGCTACCATTTCTGTTACCTCCTTAAAATATAATTTTGTTAGCTTATCATTATGGTATAAGAAATTTTCGCGAATAATATTTGGGTTTGGAATAATTGATATGCAGATTATAGATAAAAAAGATATAATGTTTTTCCAGTAGCCAGAGCTGTGTCTAACCATTCACACATTTGTATGACCCCATCATTCTTTCAATGCCAAATAGACGACCACGCCTCTTGTTTCGTTTAACTACTTAAATTTGGCAGCCGTTACCCAATAAGACTTTTCATCATATCCATTATAAGAATAGAAAAAGCGCGAAAAAATAAAGAACTAGATAGTTACGCTAAATCCAAAATTCCTACACCGGCAGAAACCAGCGTAGGAATTAAGTTCAAATATAATAAGTTTTATTACGTTTCTGGAACATAAAAATATCCTTTGTCTAAGGCATAGAGTTCAAATTCCATCGTCGCACTAGTCTGAATATCTCCAATTTGGATTTCTTTTGCTGACGAATTAATAATTGTGGATAAAGCCAAATTTTCTCCATAAATATTTCCTCTATCTATGCCAATAGTAATAGGTAATTTACTAATACCATCTATTCTATTATTTTCATTAATATTAATGAAAATAGTACCACCTTTTTGAGCTAAAAATAATAAATATACATATTTATTAAAAGCATTTTTCTGTATTGTCAAATTTACACCATCGTGCCAGCTTGATTTTAAAGTAATAAAATTCTCATCAATATAGTCTACATTACTTGCACCAGAAACAGCTACAATTTTCTTCATTTTTGTCATAATTGACATCTGTTCTTTTTCTGGATCTTTAATGCCTAAAACAGTTTTAATACTTGTCATCATACAAGTATCATCAGGATATTCTGTGTTAATGATATCAATTACTGCTTGTTTTAAAGCACTATCTTTTTGTAATAATGTTAGGTCGTCATATGGAACACTAACATTAGGAGCTGTATTTGCCATCTTTTATTCTCCTTATTAATTTGTTGTAAGGAGGAGTAGCCATCGCTGGCCGCCCCTCTTTTTAAAATGTTTCACCCAAAACCCCACCCGGGAAATTTTAGGATTTGATTTTACTATTCTGTTACTTCAGGAATCTCTCTAGCGTAATTATCTACTTTAAAGATGAATCCTTTATCATCCTTTGCTTCAACGTGAATTCTAACTACATTCTCATTAACAATTGCAGATGCCATTGCCTGATGTAATGTAGAAATAGCAATATCTTTACTTTCTTTTTCTGTGATTGATACTGCTGTTTCTCCATTTTTTAAAGTTGTGATTTCTTCTAAGTAATATTTCATCTTTTATCTCCTTATCTTTTAATCTGTTGTTTTAAAATAATCAATTATCAAAATTGCATTTGTAATAGTAACTGAAATTACTCGGCTTATGTTTAAATAACCATCTGAACTTACATAAAAATCGCAACCTCCAAATAAAGTATATTCGCTTTCTCCTACTCTTATAGCAGCGCCTTTTATAACATTACAGTTGTCTAGCTTTAATGAAGTTGCAACCCATGTATCTGATGGCAAAGCAACAGTACCAACATTTGCAACTATCCTATATACAGGAACAATAGTACCATCTTCTTTTTCCCATGTTCCAATCACCTTTTCTTCTGTTGAATATACTTCTCCACCACCTTCTGCAACCGCACCTTGAATATTTTCACCTTTATAATATAATCCCATTTTTTAATTGGAACTCCTGCACCTACAGCAAAACCTGCATTTACTTTAATCGCCATTTGATACCGCCTTTCTAATACTTGAATGTGTAGTTAAAGTTCGTACATGTAATAGGATTCTTTGACACATACACGTTATAACTAACTGAATCAATAGTTACTGTTGATTTATTGAAGTCTGCCAAGTTTTCAAAGTTGTTCGGGTCAAGAATACTCTTTAAATTTCCATATGATGCAGGATACATGAACACCGCATACTCATTTGACAATGTATATGCTTTCGTCTTGTTACCCTTTGTTTCAACCAACTCTGAAAGTCCTGTTGTATCTGTCACTGTTGCGTTTGATGATGCACCATAGTAGTATGGATTCACGAACACAACCGATTTGCTTGCTTCAGGTGATGATGTTCCATCTCTTACAATCACTTTGAATGTTGTATCAGAAGTAATTGCAGTTGTGTGTGTATATGTGAATGTTCCACCTGTTGTACCTATCTGTGTATCAACCAATACACCACCAACATAAAATTCAACAGCAGTGATTGGATTGCTTTTCTTCGTGACTGTTGCTGTCATTGTCACAGAAGAAATGCTCGAACCTTTCTTGTACACTGTTGTTGCCGGTGAAATACTAAGTGAAACTGTCGGTGCTAAGTATTTAACAAGAATATTCTGCAAAATATCTTCAAGTTTTGTACCCTGTGCAAACGTCTTACCGCTTCTAACACCACCAACTTCAACATTTGATGTAATATCCTTTGACAGCGTACCACCGACACCATCAGCAGAAGAGTATTTAATTCCTACGATTTCCCTAACATATACGCCATCCGCTTTATTTGTTAAAGTTAAGTGTGTCTCGTCTGTAACTTGATACGTGTTCCACTGAGTATATCCGAAAAACTGAATAAGACTATTGCTATTTTGGCATTGCTCGAGCCAATCCTTGTCAAAGTATTTCTCTTCTTGAAAATTATCAACACCGTCCGCGATCCTTATCATTCTAAACATTAACAAGTCATAGTTCTTATAAGAATCTGACAACTCGATCGACTGAGCGCTTGTAGTGCCATTTGTGTATAGTGTCTGTTTCGTCCTGCCGTCACTACCGCTTAGGGCAATTTTAATTCCTTTAACTTGAAATATTGTATTAGGACCATTTGCAATCGGATATGTGATATGCATTGCGTCTGTAAACTTGAAACGCATGAAACTATTATCCCTTGCCCATATATCAATGATATTACTATTTGTTCTTCCGTTAAAAAGATTATTATTAATAATATCTGCTTGTTGCGCACAATCAATAAATGTGTGCATGAAGTCGTAATAACTATTATCGTCATATTTCAAAATCGTAATATCAAGATAATCGAAATCTGTATAAGGTTTGGATAGTTCTATTTCTTCCCTTGGAGTTCCTGTTGCCGTGTATAGTATTTCTGTGTTAACAGAACCACTTCCTTGAGGTAAACTGCCCACATTTTGAATTGTGCCGTCAGTAAGAGTAATGATTATATCGCCATTAACATTTTCAATTTTACTAATACCAACTCCTGGATCTCCTTTAATGGCTCCAGCTCCTTGTAAACTTTTCTTTGTATTAGAATTTGCAAGTATTAAAGCTGCTGCTCCATTCATAATGACATTCCTCCCTTTAATACCAAGTTTTTGTAAATGATGAATACATATGTGAATCACCAGTATCCATAAGCATAGCTATTGTTCCAGTTACCAAATCTGTACCGATCATTTGTTTGAACACCTCAAACTTATCTGATGTACCATAAAACACTAACTGATTGTTAGTGGAATTTTCATAACAATGAAAGCCTGTTGCTTTCTCTACTTCCGATTTTAAAGTTGTAAAATCAATATTAGTCATATTTTTCTCCTCAAAAAATAAAGGACCTGCTAAAATAACAGGCCCTTTACGTTTTTAAATTCTGAATTCCGCATAGTGATCCGCAATAACATTACATATAAATTCCTCAACCGAAATATAATCACCTCGGTCAATCATTCTATGCAGATCTCCTAGCAAGTCATAAGAAACTAAGACACAATGACAAAGCTCATGCCGTAGCACAGTCTTCAACATAGGTCCATGTAACGTATTAGAAATATAAATACGTTTTGTTACCGGATCCGTACATGCTATGGTACGTTTTCCAGTACGGTCAATAAGAACGGAGCTGTCTGGTGTTACAAATATAACTTTCCAATTAACTCCGTTCACATTAAACTGCATAATATTAAGGCATCATCATAGAGTCATAAAGTCTCTTGACATCTGCCTTCATCTTTGTTTGCATTTCAGGACTGGAGTCTTCCCAAATATCAGTCATAGTATCAATGCACTGCTCTAAATGATCTTTAGCATGCATGTCCATTCTCTCTTTGTCTGATTGGTTATGAGTTTCTGTATAATGCTTACGAGCATCTCTCCACTCATTATAGTGAATTCCGTATTCAGGATCACTTCCTCTACGTATGTCCTCCATATAAGCATCAAGATATGGTCCTTGTTCCATAACCGGATTAAAGCCATAACTTCTTGAATTGCCAGTCTGACTCCAATGAGGACTTGCAGTAGAACGAGTTGGCATGTAACCCATTTCGTATTGGAACTCCTCTTTCTCTTCCATTGCCTCCGCTACTAATTTGTAGTATTTAGCCTCATAGTAATTCTTTTCTGTTTCAGAGAGATCTTTGATAATGTCAGCAACCTCTCCTACTTCTTTAGTATCAGCATTCATGACACCTGATGCGATTTCTGATTTAAGACATGATAATACAGCCTTAGAAACCTCACAGACATCATTTACCTTACTTTTCAAATCATCCATTTAAACGTCCTCCTATGAGATTCTCTTAATAAAGAATGAAGGACTTTCTCCGATATTAACCGGATTAATACCAGTATTTACTACTGTAAGTCTGTCATAATCGCAACAACAATTCTTAACAGCTGTAATAGTGCCAACATTGTTAAGCTCTGAATCTGTGGATGTCTCAGATACCATTCTAGTCTCTGGTAAAACCTCTCCACCTACAGCAATAGCTAAGAATGCAGTTGTGCCTTCTTCAGTTGATCCAATGTTTCCATGGAATGAAACTTCATAAATACCATTTGCCTTCATCTTTACAGAAGATGTACCAGGACGATGACATTCACCGTTACCTGTGTGTAATACGACTGTGTTGAAGGTAATGGCCTGACCCGGCTGAACAACCTGGGCAGTCGTGTTAGATAATACTATCATAATTATACCTCCTAATAAAAAAGAGGGACTAAAAAGTCCCCCATTTTGAATCGTTTCAATTAACAGCAACTTGAGCAGCATCCACTGTTCTTAAGCTGATTGATAATGTAAGCTGTCTGCTCCTGCTGAGAGGCTGCAAGACTAAGCTGGTTAACCTGAGCGGTTAAAGCTGCAATTCTATCATCTTTAGCTGACATCTGGATTGCTACATTCTCATCATGTAACTGTCTATAGTTTGCATTGTCGTTCTGGATGATTTGCTGAGTAGCGTTATTAATAGCGTTATTAAGTGTGCATGTATTTGTTGCATTGTCATAACGAAGCTGTGCAATAGCCTGCTTGTTATCACAGCAACACTGCTGGAACTGATAACCAAGATTCGACATCTGAGCTGTTAAGTTGTTTGTCGACTGGTTAATGTTGTTATTGATTCCATTCATTTGTGAAAGCTGATCGTAGCCAAGTGAACTAATTCCATTACTGATAGCTGTTGTAGCTGTCTTAAGATCTGCTGTTGCTGTATCGATCTGTCTCTGGATAGTTGCGAAGTCAGATGCTAATGTGTAATGCTCTGCCGCACCACCATTGGCTCCTCCATAACCATAACCGCAATTACCCCAACCTCCGAAGAGTGCAAGTAAGATGATTAATACCCACCATCCGTTGTTTCCACCGAAACCATCATTGTTATTAGTTACTGCTGCGATGTCTGCCAAACTTGGCATTGATGAATTGAACATAAGCTGTTCCTCCTTGTACATAAAATATAATTGTTTTACCCTCATGCAACTTGTGAGAGGGCTCGTATATACTTAATGAGAATCTGCGCGCATTGAATCTCAATAGTACCAAGAATAATTACCACAACTTCGTATCCCCTGGTTTCCGTTCAGTTGGCTCATAATGAACCTGACTTTCATCACCATAATGAATAGCGTTATGGGTTCTGTGAGATACCGTAATAAGGTTCTCTGGATCAAATATAATTGGATCTCTATTCACAATTTGTTCCATTGTGATTGGGTTGAGATGATGAATGATAGGTTTTGAATTGATCTCATAACCTTCAACACCTAAGTCACAACCAAAATCCCTAATGATTACTTCATTTCTAACTTTTTTCCATTCTTTAGAACGATAAAAAGCTTGATTAGCATATCTGTCGAAACCGAATGTGTCAGCTCCAACTTGCCCATCAAGCTTTAAATACTCATATCGTTCCTTAAATGTTTTAAGCTTCTTTAATTTAGAGTAAGTTTTCAAATATAATTACACCTACTCCCCTGGATCTACTTGTACGTTAAGTCTCCATTCAAGCTCTTTAATCTGAGCATCAGCTGCTGTATTCATAGCAGTCGATGTACCTGGATCAAAGATTTTTTTCACTTTCAAGTAAATATAAGTCTTAACCATTTCAAGTCTCTTATCATCAATAAAATCTGACCATACTTCATCTTCACCTGTTATAATAAAACCATCCT
The DNA here is from genome assembly GCA_945980025.1 of uncultured Lactobacillus sp. Classification (GTDB taxonomy): domain Bacteria; phylum Bacillota; class Bacilli; order Lactobacillales; family Lactobacillaceae; genus Lactobacillus. The sequence goes on along the minus strand of CAMFQH010000002.1, from coordinate 21,627 downwards.
GTGGTCCTACACCAAGCTGACAAAGAATATTCAATGACATATTGATATCTGTAATAATATCTATATCGAAGTGTTTGTAATCTTCAGTAAGACCAAGCATCTTCTTAATCGTGAGTAAAATACTGTCCATTTTTAAACTCCTTATTGAATATTGAAGAATCTTTTTGCTCTTATAATTGCATCATTAGGTGATTCTCCAAACGTATTACAAAGATTCTGAGCAATCTCAGTTCCTCTCTTAGAATCTCCTGTTCTGATTACGTTTATCATCTCTTGTGCATTTGGGTTGTTTGCGATATCTGGTCTATGTGAAATCATGTCCAGAGCCATATTGATTAACTGATTCATCCTACCGCCTCCTTTCTACGTGGACGCAGTGTTTTGAACTGTTCTTCTAACCAACCCTTTAATTCTTCAATTTCCGACGATGAATTAGCATCAGGAGCCATCTCAACCGGAACATATTTAATAGTAGAAATAGTTCCATTTGAATTCCATGACTTTTTATAGATTGCAGATTCATCGGATAATGGGAAATATCCAGATGTACCGTCCATTGGAACATCATTCGCTGTGATGTCCTCTACTCTGTTGACCGGATGGCCAAATATAATTGGTCTTTGTGTTACAACCGGTTGCTGAGAAGGCATAGGAACAGCCGTCTGGAATCCGTTAGCTCCACTGTAAGGATTAATGTTAACAGAGGTTGGCATTGGATACTGCTGTGAGTTGTACGGGTACATAATTAATTCCTCCTTTAGGATTTATTTAGAAATATAATCAGAGACTACATAACCAAACTTACCGTTTTCAGCTTTTACCTTAGCCCAACCATTCTCATCCGATTCAACGGTGAGCTTGGTTCCTGCTTTAAGTACAGTAATAATAACGGCATCCAATGAAGGACTTTTTCTAAGATTTAAATAATCGCAACCACAAACTTTAGTTTCTTTTTTAACTGGTTTGATTGGCTCTTCGACTACTTCAACAATCTCAGAAACAGGTTCAGATTCTTGTGGATATCTCTGAGTATAATCTATATCGTGTTTGTCGTAATATTTACTCATTGTATTTTCCTTTCTCAATAAAAATAAATAGGGCGCTTTGGTTTTTGTAAGCATGTATCGTGTAAGTATTTTGAAAAGAGGTAACATATCATTTTAAAAATAAATTGGAGGATTTTTAAAAATGCAAAGTGAAAAGAATATTTATATAGCGCCCTACCTATTAACAAAATTAATCTGTCACTGTTAAATTCAGTAACTTCTCATAACGGTCATCTAAAATACCATTATCTCCAACTAACTCATGATAAGCTTTGTATTGATTTTCCCATTCACGTAGTTCGATATTTGATATCTCTCCACGTTCTGTATACATCTTATAATCTTTAAGAAGCTGAGCTCTCATCTGAGCTTTCTGAGCTTTCATAAGAATAATAAGTTGTTTTGTATATGTGTTACATTTATTAACACACCACATAGTTAACGAAAAAATACTAGGGATACCTAAGACTCCTAGTATCGTTACAAAATTAATTAATGTCATCTTCACCACTATCCATAAAATTTGTTTCATTATTAACTAAGAGAGTGATTGATTTCTTTTTACCTAAAGATTCAAGTGATCCGACATCCAATCTGTAAACGTCTTTCTCTCCTGAAGTATCAATCTGCAAAGTTCCGTCTTTTCCACTCTCAGGTAATCCAGTTACAATCGATGTAAGGATTGAATAGATAGCTGAAACTAAAACTACGGATACCATGTTTTTCCAATCGATGCTACTAAATGTTGCACCTACAGTAATATAACCCAAAGCAACCTGAGCCATTGTACGAATAGCTCTAATTAATGCTGCCTGGAAATTCTCTTTTGAAAAATTCATAAAAATCTCCCCTATTTTGAATTATTTAATGCTTTTATAGTTATTGGTCCTGCTTCACCATCAATTTCCAGTTTACAAAGCTTCTGAAAAGCTTTAATTGCATTTTCTGTAATTGGTCCAACTTCTCCATCAATAGATAACACAGCCCCTGATTCAACCAATTCATACTGAACCCATTTAACATCATCTCCGGTACATCCACGTTTAATAATCCTTTTTGGTTCTGGATAAATGTTTTCTTTAACAGAATTAGTTGTTTTTAATCTTGAATATCCTTCAACAACTACTACTGTATGCCCTTTTGTCTTTGTAACAAGTACATCACCAGTATATAGTTTTGTTTTACTTGAGTATTCCATCGGTTCATGAAACTGACCTGTCGCAAATAAACTTTTAGCTTCACTTGCTGTATTAAAGTTTCCAGGATCAAATCCGGTTTGCATACAACATGCTCTAACCGTGCTTGAACAATCCGCTTCAGTTTTTTCAGAAATCGAACCAATGCTACCATATTTTCTTAAACATTTAATAATTCCATCACGATTTGTTTGGTCATATCCAATGTTATTGTTATTGCATGCTTCTAGCATCGCTTTAGCTATTGACAACGCAACTTGTGGAACTTTTGGGCGTAAAATAAGCCAGCCCTTTTTATGAACATAAAAGTTCTGAGTGCTGACTTCTTTACCTGTCTGATCGCCGGCTTTACCACCAGCAATATTACCGTTTTCATCAATTCTTGCTGATCCTATAACTACTCTCATTTAATTGTTTCTCCATTATCTTCTGTTTCTGGTTCTACAATAGGTTCGCTTGTTGTGCTAGGCGTTCCGTTAAGCAACTCTACAAAGTCTACTGTAGGATTAATTCCCTCATTTTGATAATTCATGTTTGGAGTATTATTATGCACTCCAGAGAAACCAAAGAGTTTATGCTTCGAGCCCTTCTGAGTTTTGTAATTCATCTCCGGATTCTCCACTTTGGATTTCTCCGCTCTGTTCCAAGCTTTGACTTTCATTATTTTCCTCCTTGTTTGGGATAACTGGATAATACATCCTGTGACCACAGCATGGGCAATAATTACCATTCTTTTTAGGTAACTTCATAACACAAGGTGCACAGTAATATTCTCCATTAAATTCTTTTGCTACTCTAGGAATTTGTTTATCTAACGCATCTATTGCGTCATCCAAAGCAACTTTCCTAGCTTCATCTAAATCCATATTTAATCCATCAGGACCTAACATATGACTTAAAATAAAATGTGCCGAACTAGCGTCCATATTTCTCTCCTTTATTGCTGGCTACTTTTAGGTACAAAAACCAATTTGTTTTGAAGGCGAATCTAATATACCCCAAGTTCTTGATACATATTCATAGTATTGCCAATAACCATAAAAATTATAATTGTCGTTATTGACCATACTTCTAAAACCTGAACCGCTTCTTTCATAAGGCCAATTTTCATACTTATTATTTCCTTCTGGGCAATTGGAAGCATATCCAAATACTTCAGAATATGAAGGAATCCATACATATTCTGTACTTTCGCATATTCCACTTGCACCCGTTGATTTTTGTATACCTTGATGTTTTTTTTTAACTGCTTTAATATGAGGTTGCAATTGTTCATCCATTTTAGATTTAACAACTGTATTTAAATATTCCCTTAAATGAGTATCACCATATTGATGAAAATTACTTTCTATATAATTTTTAAATGCTTCAGAACTATGCGATACATTTAACATATTATCTGGTAATTTAACATACGGATATGATAAATCCATTGTTGCTGTTGACATCCAAGTCAATGTGTTACCTTCTTTAGCTACTATCCTCATGCACAATCTTTGTTTAGGAGCAACAACACCTGTATAACCGGTTGTCTTATCTCCATCGTTTTTTGGTGAATAACCTTGTATATTTCCCAAATTTAAATACTTAAATTGGTTAACTTTATATTTTCCTGGATTATTACATACATAATCCCAATCATCTGTTATTTCATCTTGTATTGCCGACCATGTTGCGTAACATATCATATATCCATCAGTTCCTTCAACATAATTAGGATCTGATGAATCCCATTGTTTCATACCTTCTGATGAACTTGTAACACTTAATGGACTTGGAACCCATGTGTCAAAATCGTAATTTGATCTTCTTGGTTCTGCTCCAGGACTTGCATCTTCTCCATGCTCTACAATAACTGCACTATCACCTTTAGTCCATGGATATTTTGGATCAATTTCATTATCTTTTACTTTAAAGAAAACTGCAAATTTTGGCAAAGTTGGTCCACTATCTTCTGAACCAGAACCACCACCTGAGCCACCTGAACCAGAACCGCCACCTGAGCCTCCTGAACCGGAACCGCCACCTGAGCCTCCTGAACCGGAACCACTTTCAACATTTACATTAAAACTAAAACTGTTCCATCCTTTATGACTAGTTGGGATACCATCTGTAAAAGCAAAACCAGGATCATCATTAACCGAGAATGAGTGTTGTCCATTTGATGTAATATTTATTGTATTCATATTTTTGTCAAGAATCTTAAATGTAGCATTCTTAATGGTTGCTATTGCACCTGGATAATCACTAAATGGAGCAGTCTCGCTTAAGTTACCACCTGCATTATTAATGGCAACTCTTAATTCTTTTTTAATTTTGGCAATTTCTTCAATTTTTGCTGTAATAGCTTTAACTGCATCTGCCATGTTTCTTCTCCTATTCTTCTACAACTCATGTATTAATCTTTTTAGAATTTAATATGACTTCTAAAATTTTATCAATAATACCAAGCTGTTGATAAAAAGCTTTATTGCTTAATAGTTTCTTCTTATTATTAGTAGTAATTGTTTTATCAATACTTGTTATATAAACATAAGAAGTTTTTCCATCAATTTCTATAGTTCCTGTATCAAAAACAGCTTTAACTTGAACTGGCGTCATAAACTGTTTATAAGTAACAGGTTTACCATCAGAACCTACAAGACTATTAACAACACCATTTGGATTTGAGTTGGTTACATCTAACATTCCTGCTATTGGCTCTCTTGATTCTTCTCCATTTTTGGCATTATCATAATCGAATCTGGCTTCAGAATAACTCTTATATTCTTTCAATTATTTCACCTACTTTTTCTTAGTTGGACCATAATCGTAATTGTATCTTTGATAAAGTTCAGTAGCATTACCAAAATAGTTTTCAAAAAGCAAAACGCTCATTGCTTTATTACTTGTCCTGTCTTCAGTATTAAATGTGTTAGCGGCATAAAATCCATTAGTAAAATATTCATACAAATCCTTTCTTGTTACAAAATCTGCAGCTAAAACACCACCTAAATATTTTGCAGCAAAATTTCCGTTTGTATGAATTACACTAAATAAGTCTCTAATTTTTTCTTTAATAGTTTTGCCATCATAAGCACTATTTAAGTCATCAATAGCGGTTTGAATAATTTCTAACATCAATCTTCCTCCCCTAATAATTCGTCAAGTGCCTTATTTATTGGTTCCCAAATTTTATAAGCCGCTGAACATTTAATAGCTTTAACACTAGAAGAACTTATCTTATCATCATAAAGTTTTTTATATGCTCCAAGTTTTCCAGTAATTATTGCTGTTTGTGCTTCTTTTTTAGTAACTAGATCGTCTTTTGTTAGATATACACCATTACCAACTAATTTTTCAGCACTAATACCGTATTCATCCATAGCTTCAACAGAATTTACAATAGCATCACGGACTGTTTCACCTCTTGCGGCATTTCTGATTTGTGATAAAAAAACACTAATATCTGCCATCTTAATTCTCCTTATAAATTTCTGTTAAATCTCTATGTTTTATTGTTCCAATTGTAAGTTGTTTTGATGTTGAATCTAAATTGATTTGCATCTTAACTATTGGAAGTGTTTTGTCAATCAGATTAGGTGTCGAAGTACAATGAACATTTTGCCCCATTTTGAATGATGTGTAATCATCACTTAAATAAGACAAATCAGAAGCTTCAACCTCAATACTAATATTATCCCACTGTTTATCTTTAAGCCATTTTTCTCCGGCTTCATACAAATCTTGTGGTAATGTTAATCCTGAGAATTGAACTACTTGGAATATTTTTCCATATGTGTCAGCAGCTTCTGATGTAAGATAATCTTCTGTATGATTTTCATCAATGCATGTGGCTTTTACACCATTTTCATTCTCTTCACCTATTGGTATTACAGCTGTTTTAAAATCCTTATAATCCATTATTTGAGAAATGTCTTGGAGATTAACAGCAAATTCAACAGGCTGATCACTTACTCCTGTAACTTCTTTAACCCAATCAATATAATTGATACCGTTTTCTTTTCTTGTAACTAAATAACCACCTTCGGCGTCTAAACACATTTTCTTTAACGCTTCGAAAGTGGTTTCATAATCAAGTTTACGATATACAAAGAAATCAGCAATCTCAACTACTCCTACTGTAAATTGTCTGTTAGAAGGAGCATATGTGTTATGATTACTAATTAAAATTTCAAAGAAATCTTTAATACTAATACCTTCTGAATCAATAACATCGTTAATATTGGTGTCTTGATTCTCATCATTTGCTTCATTACCTGAATCGCCGGTTGATGTGTTATACGAATAACTATCATATTCATAAGGTCTCTGAATTGTATCGTTGAAGTATGCTAATGCACCTTCACAATATATCTTCTTTTGATTGTAAATATCTACTTCAATTTCTACAATTCTACCAAACCATATAATAGATCCATCTTCCCATACTTCCACATCAGACGTAAGAATTTTTGGCAAATCATAATTAATATGGTTAGCTGTCATTGTAAATTCTAACGATCCAGCAGCATTTAATTCCATTTGTAGGACTGGGGAACGCAATGTATAGTTCTCATCAAAATCAAAAACATCCTCACCGTCAATTTTAATCTGGTATTTCATAATACTGTACCATCCTTATCATAATCGACTGTAACTGTTCCATTTCCTACAAATAATAATTCTGTTTCACCTATTTCTAAAGTTATTCCAGAATTGTAATTTCTACCAGCTCTAAGAACGGCTATAAGATTTTCATCTTTTTCAACTCTACCGCTATAAACTTTCATCTTAGAAGAACATCTAATAGCTGGTTCAATTGTTCTTCCTAAATTATTAAAGAGGGTTCTAACTTTTCTTCCCTCAACATTGAACTTACCGTACTTAATGGTAAGATCAAATAAATCGTCCCATTTCCAATCATTCCTTGCTGTAGAAATAGTATCGTCGATATCCATCTCTCCATTAGGAAGTCTTTTGGCACGATATTTATAAGGCTCTAAATTGTAATCAAATGTAATCTTTGAATAATCTTTTTCCGAAGCCCATTCGTTAACAGATACTCTACCTCTATAAATGTATTCAGGATCATCTTCTGAATAAACAAGCATGTATAAACCATGCAAGTGTCCCATAATATTTCTATAGAGTTCGTACCATGCATTATAGTCGTAATTCTTTTGACCATAATCATTCATTACATAGAATGTCCATGATCCTTCTCTGTTTTCATACAAAACATCACCAAAGACCTCGGTGAAGTCTAAAGCTCCATCGAGGCCTGGAATGTTTGCATACTCAAATTTTGGTTTTGGGGGATTCATAACTGGTCTGCTTTCTGGTACTAAGTGCCAGTCATCCCATGTGTTCTTCCCACCTAATGTTAGTGAATGATACATAAGAAAATTCCCCCATTTTGACTAACGATAAGCTAACTTGCGAGCAGGTGCTCCAGTAGCTCTATTATTTCTAACTGTGCGATTACCAAGTGCTTTATCCATATCGCCAGCGATCTCTCCAACAAGAGTTCTTCCATTCATATAAACTTTTAAGTTGTTGAATTTATCTCCTAATGCTGATATGCTCTGGTCTAATGAATTCATCTTGTCAATGATACTTGAATAATCGTTATTTACATTTAATGTAGAACCATTCAAAGTTCCACCAGTAATCTTAGAAACGTTATCCAAGGTTACAGATTTACTTCCTAGCAAGGAATCAATATTTCCAGCTCCAGACTCAATGTTTGATAAGTCTAATACTGGTGTAATAGTTGGTGAAATATCGAAATCTTCATCTGTGGTTCTTGATAGTGCATCAATTATCGAATTGCCTAAAGAGAATACGGTGTTTTTGACGCCTTCTTTTGAATCATCAATACCTTTAACTAATCCCGCATTCAAATATCCACCCATTTCTGCCATTACAGTTGATGGCGAATGGATACCAAAGAATTCACAGAATTTATCTTTAAATGATCTAGCCATATTAATAGCTGCATCTTTAAGCATACCAGCTTTATTAGATATACCTTTAATAAGACCATCAACAAGATTTCCTCCTGCTGTAATCATTTCATTCGTTTTCTCTTTAACCTTTTCAATTGCTTGTGAACACATCTCACCAAACTTATTAAGTAAATTTGGTATACCTTCTGTAATTCCATTAATCATTCCTTGTACTACAAAAGAACCGATCTCTTTCATTACAGTTGATGGTGAATGAATTCCAAATATTTCTTTAGCTCTTTCAATAATATCTAAACAACCATTGCCAAACACTTCAACAGCCATCATTATCGTAGCAATACCTGCTGCAAAAGCTACTGCTCCAACTCCTAATAAAACCAGCGATACTGATAATATCGATAATGCCCCACCAAAAGCTGTTATACTTACGACAGACGCAAGCAATAATGGAGAAAGTAAACCTAAAATAGAACCTATTCCAGCAAGTGTCATAAGTCCTGTAGCAATTTTGGTAATATCTAATATTTCAAGAGCTTTCATACCAAATGCTAAAACTTTTGTAGCAACTCCTAATGCTATAAAAGCTGCTGATAATGCAAGAATAGTTACTGCTCCTAATAAGAATATTTCGAAACCTGCACCGGCTAATGCCGTAGCTCCCATCATTACAGCTAATGTTGCAAGTAATGCAAGAACAGCCGTTCCTAGTTCTTTCCAATCATATTTAGCCAATTCTGATAAAGCAGAACCAATAGCTTTAATTGCTACAGCAACAGCTAACATGGATAATAAACCTGCTATCTCCATTGGGTTGCCGGACATAATAGCCACCGCGCCTGACACAGCTAAAAGTGTTCCGCTAATAGCTACAGCAGCTGCTAGAATTCCTTTCCACGGTAAAGTTGCTGTTTCTGCTAAAGAATGTCCTACAGATTTAATAAGAATAGCTACAGCTAACAATGAAATAAGTGTAACCGGATTCATTGTTTTACCACTAATACCAGAAATTGCTGCTGTTACTGCAATTAATGTACCACCAATGGTCAATGCTGCTGTTAACAATCCATCCCATGGTAAAGTGGCTGTCTCTGCTAAAGCATGACCTACTGCTTTAATTGCTATTACTGATGCTAATAAAGCAAATATAACTGATGGATTAATTGCTCTTATAGAAGATAAACCTAAAGTTATTCCTAATAATCCAGCAACCAATATACCAAGTATTTCAATAGCTCCATAAATATTACCACCTGAATTCATAAGCTCTACAATATTAGACAAAGCTTTTACAAGTATTAAAATACCTGCTGTAAATGCTATGATTGTAAATGCTCCACTTGTTAGTTTTTCAACATTCTTTCCTAATGCTCCTGCTATTAGTCCTAATGTAACCATTAGAGCCGATATAATTAAAGAAGCTTTCCATGCATCATCGAATGGGATCTCTGCAATCATTTGAACTGCTTTTGCAAGGATAGCCATTGATATAGAAAATGCTAAAACAAGTCCAGCACCTTTAGATAATTCTGGTGCGACTCTAGACATCAATGTTACGATTAAACTAAATTCAACCATTAAAGTGACAATTTGTGCAATTGCTGAATTCCTTGAATCTATGTCTATATCTGACATTTTCTTTATCGCACTAACCAATATCCATATAGCAGCCGCAAATGATATTAAAAGTCTTGATCCTCCTGCCATTTTATCAGTTAATAATGACATAACAGTAGTAAGAACTGCTAATTTTGTCATTAGTTTTAGTAACACTTTTAAACTACTTGATAAAATAGCTGGATCTATTGAACTTAGTACTTTTAATGCAATTGATAAGATTAAAACTGATGATGCTAATTTTGTAAGTATACTAGATCCTTTTATTAATCCTTTTGATAATGATGACATTACAACTGCTGTCATCGCAAGCCATGTCAAAACACTTACTAAAATTAAACAATATTCTCTAATTGATTCAGCAGGTATTGTTGAAATCAATTTCAAAGCCAATGATAAAATCAATACAGCCGATGCTAAAGGTATTAATGATATAGCTAATTTAGTAATATCACCAGCTATTTCTTTCTTTTGAAGAACACTTAAACCAGTAACAACTCCGGCTATCCATGTAAACATCTTAGCCATCACTAACATTACTTTTTGAAGATTATTGGCATCTACCATAGAAAGAATAAATAGTGCTGCTGATAATGCTAAAATTCCTTTAACAATTTCTTTAATAGATAAAGCTTTAGCAAATATTTTAAAATTATTGGAAATAAATTTTATTGTCTTTAAAGGATTTAAAGCAAATAAAGAATTTTTCAGTGCTTTAATTGCATTAACTAAAGCAAACAAACCAATAATAAAACTAGCTTTAAAAAGTTTACCTTCAGAAGTTGCTTTCTTAAAGAAATTAATTAAAACGTCTCCAACTTTTGAAATTAGTTCAAATATACCGCCTTTACTAATACCATCATTTAGTTTAGCAAATACTTTTTTTACATTATCTGCAAATTTTACAAGATGCTCATTTTGTGATAGTGAATCAAATAAACTTGAAAATTGACCTGCTAAATCAAAGTTAGCGATCTTCTCAAATGCTTTTGCAAAAATATCTACAAAAATACCACCTACAGCTTTTAAGATGTTGAATAATCCTGTAAATAAGTCTGTAAGATTATTAATGGCTTTTGGAAAAGAATTAGAAATTCTATCAAGTGTTTCTTGTGAAAAAACTTTAAGTAATGGATTCTCATGAATTTCTGGCATTCCAATAAATTCAAGCATTGATACAACTGTATCTTTAATCTGAACCACAAATGGTTTTAAAGCTGCCGCAGCTTGTTTTATTAAATCAATACCACCTTTTAAAATTCTAAAACCGGTACCAAATATCTTTGTTAATCCAGAATAAGCTTCTACTGTATAACCTAAACCTTCAGAAAATTTTCTAAAACTTCTTGCTGAATCTAATGCTGTTTTATTACCAGTACCAAACACATTTAAAAACGTTTGTTTTAAAATTTTCAATGGAGTCACTAAAAAACTAACAACATTTTTTAATCCTACTAATACATCAACTAATCCACCATGATCAACAAACTTTCTACCTGCCGCATAAGCTTTCCAAGTAAAAATTTTTATTCTTTCAGCTAAGTCTGTAAAGAAACTTAATAATGGACCTCCAACTACTTTTCCATCTCCATCTAATTCAAAAAATAAGTCTTTAACAGCATCTACAGCAAAAACTGCTACTTTTGCAAAATCTTCTAAAGCAGAAGATACAGCACCAATAAATGGTTCTGCTGACTTTTTAAGACTGTTAATAACAGGTATGGTTTCAACCATAATCTGTCTTAAAGATTCAAAACCTGAAGTTGCTACATCGGCTCCTAATCTTGATAGTGCAGCTTTAATATTCGAAAGGGCGCCATCAAATGTTTTATTAGCCTCTTTAGCATGATCACCAAAAGTTTCATTCATTGCTTTCGCAAATGTTTTAAAATCAATTTCACCTTTGGATGTCATTTCTCTGATTTCTGCTTCAGATTTACCTAAATATTTTCCTAAAGCAGCAGCTGCATTTAAACCACGACCTGCAAGCTGAGTAAGCTGCATACCCATAAGTCTTCCATTACCAGCTACTGTAGTGAAAATAGATCCAATATCATCATATGTTGAATTTGTCATTGCAGCTACACCGGAAATACCTCTCAATGTTGACTGCATCTCATCACCAAGTTTTACCTGTGATGCTACTAACTGTGCAGCTACTCTTGCTGCCGAATCCAAACCATATGCTGTATCTTTAACACCATAATCGATGTCTTTTTCAATTTCAGACCAAGCAACTCCTAAACCTTCAAGCTGGAATTTTGCCTGTTCGATGTTTTTCGCTCTTGCTTTACCACCAGTAGCTATTTGATTAAGTGGAGCTGATAATACACTACCAATTTTATGACCTGCATCGATTGCGGCATTAGTAATTCTTGTCCAAATTGTATTACTGATTGATGCTAATGCTGAAAATTTAACACTAATAGCATCAATTCCACCGGATAGTCCACTTAAATCTGTTTTTCCAATATTAGCAATATCTCTTGACACTGCATCAAGATTTGCTCTATCGGTTTTTAAAAATAATGATTCATTTAAATCATTTAAGCTCTTTCGTGTAGAAGCTACTCTCTGTTCGAAATCGGCATTATCAAACCGCATTCTGACAATACGTTCGTCAATAGTCTTACTCATAATGCTCCTTTCATAACTTCATCACATAGTTCATTAAATATAGGTTCTAAGGCTGGATTAATATAATCAATACCTTCAACAAATGTTCCGCTTTTAGTTGCATGACCATATTGAAGCAATATTGCTACATTTACACCACCTTCAATATCTGAATTACAAAAATGTAAAGAAGTTGTTGGACCATTATGCTCTATTTCATAATACCAAGAAGATGCAGCTAAACCTGTATCTGAAGGTGTAGCTCTTTTTAAAGCATCAACACCTTTTCTTCCGTATTTATCTAGAGCACTGATACCAAACAACTCTTCACATCTCTCAAGAAAACTAAAAGTTTTCTTAAAATCTCCTGTACACTCGTATGTTATTCTACTCATTTTATTTAACCGTTACTGTTTAAAGCTTTTCTTCGAGCAGCATTTAAAGCTGAATTATTTGTTGCTAATTGTTTTCTGCTCATTTTCTTTTGAGGTTGTTGTTTCTCGTTACAAACCCTTATCAAAGTTGTAAGTCTGTTTAGATGCCACTTCTCACATTCAAAAGGTATATTTAAAGTAACCATCCAGTAATAAATAATTTCAGATGTAATAACATCTCTACTTTTTCTGGAACCTCCTTCAAGTTCACGAAATGTTGTTGCTGTCATAGGATCGTCTATATATGCTTTTATTTCATTTACTTGTTTTTCCGTTAAACTTAAATAAACAGAAGGATCAACTTTCTGAATAGTCATACATTTTATATAGTCCAAATTTTCTTCATACGTTCTAGGTTCTTTAGATAAGAAAGGTTTATGCCATTTGCTTTCCCATTTGGATAAAGAAACTAATGAATGTTCCAATGTAAGAGTTTGTTCTTTAACCGTAATAAATTCATTAGTTGTTTCATCGAAATATTCTCTACCCTCTAAAACAATTTTTAGCATTTAATCACCTTAACTAAATGGTTTTCTGAGCATCAATTTTAGCTGCCTCTTCCTGCAAATCTTTAGGTAATACACCCTTAATAAATTCAGCAACTTCCTCTGTGCTTGTAATTAATTCCATGAAAAGAACCGAATATGCCTCTGTCTGAAGAAATTCCTCTGTAAGTTCTGGCTTTTTAATAAATCTCTTTCCATCAATAGATTTCTCACCATATGAAAGAGTAATAATTTTCTTAAATAATTCCGCAAGTTTTGCGTTATCCTGTTCTGCAATCATCTTTTCTAGGACTTTATCTAATCCACCGTTCTCTGATAACTGCATTTCCATAAGTTCTGCTTTTGACAAGTTAAAATACTTATCTTCTGTTCTTTCATTTCCGTCATAATCAACGTAAGTAATAGTTTTCTTTAACATAGTTTCTCTTCTCCTTATAATTAAATAGGGAGCTAGACAGTTCTAGCCCCCATTTTGAATCTTAATTAACCTGCTGCTTTAACTGTAGCAAAGATTGCTGCAACCTCATTAGGTAATGGTAAATAACCATCCTCAGAGTCGTAAAGCTTCTCTTCAAGAGCTGCCAAAGCTGCTTTACCATCTCTATCAAGCTTTGTTGAATCAATTGTGATATTAGCTGTTGGTTTAAGACCTTCGACCTCTACAGGTGTTGTAGACATCTCCCAGCTGAATGTGATTGCCTCAGGTGAATCATTGATTGTTTGATAAGCTCTCTCAGATGGCGTAACTGTAGCACCATAAATAAGATGAAGTTTATAACCAAAATCATCACCCTGAGTATCATTACCAACAGTTGTTCTGTAGCAGAGTCCGAATGATTTTCTTGACTGCTGACCTACTGTTACACCAGGTACGATCTGAGCTGTACCATCACATTCCATGAACTCATCTGGGTATGTATAAGCCTCAACTGTTGCACCAAATGTCTCAGCTGAACGAAGTGTAATGTATTTTACATCATCAGCATAAAGATCTGTTGGTTCAGCACCATCAGGTGACTCTGTAACAGCTGTAAGACCATTCCATGCGATTGGTTTTGTGTATAATGACTCAAACTCTTTCTGAGCATCATTTACTGTATACTGTGTTTTCTTTGCTATATCCTGAATTGGGTAAAGTACACCCATCTTGACACCAGTTTCATATAAACGCTCACCAGTGCCATCCCATGTTAATTTCTTTCCCATGAGTTTCCTCCTTAATAATAGAGACTATAAACAAAATGATTCAGATTATCTGCGACAAAGTTTCTATCTGATGAACAATAAGGAAGTTCTTCTAATTTGTCCGGTAAATCTGAATCTGGATTTCTGTCAATAATAGTTACTGTGTATCTGTTTTTGGTTATGTATTTTCTGTCGTCTGCGTGTGAAGCATTCTTCTGTTCTTTTGAATAAACAATACAAGGATAATTCAATTTTATTGACTCTGGTGGTTGGAAATACACATAACAAGATCCTAAAATCTCACATAATATTTCATGTAAATCTAATCTACTCAACGCCATTGTAAATTCCTCCTAGGCTAATATTTAATCTTGGTAGGTCGACGTCGATTCTGGAAATTTTCCATTTTGTACCCATCCAAGTAACATAAGCCATGAACTGGAAATTCTCATAAGCAAACGGATCTGCTACAATACTGATAGTGTTCGTGACCTCCGTGTCATCATTCACTTCATCTGGTGTTCCCCTTCTGTTAGCAAATTTAAGAACATCCCCAAAATATTCACGTTTTACAATTTTTGGTTCCCACACACCAGGAACTGTTTCCTCTGTAATTGCGTATCCAATTTCTCCAAAATATTTCATACATAACTCCATAAAAAGAGGGCTAGTCTAAACTAACCCCCATTTTGATTTTAATTAGTCAGCTGCTTTCTTAAGAACGATTGCTGAGTATGGTTTAACAAGAGCACCTGAGCAACGTGTCTCAATCAAGTATTTCTGCTGGTTGTAGTCGATATCGAAATCATCGAACATATTTACGGATCCACCTTTATCAGCACCTACGTTGTAGTCTTTAAGGTCAACGATTACACCATAGATTCCCTCTGGAATGATAGAAGCTGGTACTTTAACGATCTTAGATACTGACATTGCAAGAGCAAGTTCATTCATATCTTTGTAGATTCTGTTACCAATTGTGTTCTCCATGAGAAGCATGTCTGTAACGTTTGCTGTAGATGTGAAGAGTACTGTGTTACCAGATCCCTCATATGTGTCCTGACCTTTAACAGCTGCTGTAATGAATGCATGAGCGAAAGACTCACCTGACTCTGGTTTTACATCAACTTTAATAGAGTAAAGATCTGCATCTTTTACGATTGGAATAATATTTGTCTCAGAGATTTTATCCTCAGAAAGCGAAGTACGTCCATCACCGAATACGATAGCACGAGCGATCTCCTCATCAAGCATCATTCTCATCTCGCCTTTAAGCCAAGATACTACATCGAAATCTGTAATATCGATGATGTCATCACGATCAAGTTTCTGTTTCTTGTAGATTGTGGTAGGATCAACTGTTCTCTTAAGTAAGCCGAATACTTCCTCTTTCTTAAGTTTACCTTTTGTATAACCCTTAGCACGAGCCTCATCCTCGCGAAGATCTGCGAACATCATTTTGATGCGGCTGAATGGTGTATGATGTACACCGCTCATAACAACGTCTACCCAAGCATCTGGGTTTCTCTTAATAAAACCTGGCTGGTTTGTAAGGTTCTTAGCATCTGGGAATAACCAATCGATATTCGTGATACCATACTCCTCTGAATGCTGTAAGAAACTCTCTTTTAAAGAACCGCATCTTTTACCATCAGCGATAATTGTGTCTAAAGCTGAATGCATAAGTGCATCCTGATCCATTGTGTCATTATCGAATACATTGTGTTTCATGTTTTCTTCTCCTTCTTTCTCAGAATCGTTATTGTCTTTTCTTTTAATGGCTTCGCCAATGATAAGCTCAGCAACTGTCTGCTGCTCTTCTGTCATGCTATCCCAAACATCTTTAACAGTTTTTTCTCTGTTTTCAGGAGTATCTGTTTTCTTTGTTTCTGTGTTATCCACTGTTTTTTTCTCCTTTTCGTCATTCTTTTCTTCTGAGTGAGTTAACTCTAATTCGCCATCGTTATAAATGATTGCTTCTTCATCGATTTCAATATTACTATGCGCTAATACAACATTATCGATAAACGCTCCTGGATTAGCTCCAGCTAATACGAGGCTAACTTCTCTAATTGCTCCATGAATTACTTCTGATCCACGCTGTTTAAGCTGATTGGCATAAATTGAAAGTGCGGTAACATCGCCATGTTCAACTAACAATTTTGCATTTCTTCCGGCTTCAGAATCATTAAAAGAACAGTAGGCGTATACACCTTCTTTTCTATTCTCAAGTAACGCATGACCTAAAATGTTTTTAGAACTATCATGCTGATGATTCCATACAAGCGGAACTTTATTACCATCATCGTGTTCAAAAGCATTCTCAAGGATTACTCTTCCATCAGCGCATTTAATACCATTTTTGGTAGCCCATCCGCTAAAATCGTAATTTTCTCCCATTTTGAATTCCTCCTAAACTAATTCAACATTACTTTCTTCTGATTCATCAATTTTGTTTCCATCTACATCAAAATGCTGTTCATCTTTGGATTCTGATAAATTCTTATTTCTAAGTTCATCAGCTGATGGATCATCAGATGGTTGCATACCTACAACTTGTCTGAACTCATTCGATGTCATAATCTCATTACGTGTAAACTTATCTGCTAGTTCTGCAAGGGATGATGTTGGAACTAATTTGAATGGGTCTCTAAAGAAAGCGATTGACTGCTTTTGTGATCGAGCAGTTTTTGTTAGAAATTTCCTTTTAAATTCATCAACAATCGCTGACAAAATTGGCTCGATGGTTCTGTTATAGTAATTATTCATTGCATTTTCATCCGCTGTGCCATTCATAATGTCTTCAGTCAGGCCTAACTGGCTGTATAGCATTCTCGTTAGGGATTCGATCTGATTCATTAACTGGTTATCAACTGAACGATTTAGCTGAGTAATGTGCTCGGTACCATCTGTATATGCGATACCATATTTAGAACCGGCTAACTGCATTTCGATGTCTTTTCGACGATCTTCTGCTTGTTTGCGGCGAGCCTCTGTTTTAATGATGTATGGTAACTGAATGATAAGGTCTAATTTACCTGAACCATTCTGTTCATCAATCACATCAAGCAAACTCAATTTACGAATTAATCTTTGCATTGTTGAGTTTGGTTCATTAATTACTGCAAATAATGGATTCTCAATAATTGCAACCGTTTTCTTTGGTAAAACAATTTCACCGAACTGGCCATTATTATCGTTATATAAACGAACTTTTACATGTTTTGGATACCATTCAATAATTTTTGCAGTTCTTAACGATTCGATTTTGTATGAGTTTTCTATTGTTGGATCAATATCTGTATCTACAGGAACCACAGCAACAACACCTTCATCTAACATAGAATGGACTACATCTTGTAAAAAAGCTCTTCCAGTTTGGTCTATATTAGCTTCTAAGGTTAAACATGAATTAAGACTCGACGGGATAGTTTCAATATAACGATCACGTTCATCGAGTCTTATATGTTTAATATTAATTGCTGCGCAATCCAACGATATTCGATTGTAAACTGAGGTAACCATAGTTCTTTCGTTACCTCTTGTAAACCTTAATCGATCAGGTCTATTTGAATAAGACAAGCCATATTCTCTATATCGAGTTGGATCCTTATTCATAAATGCATTCCAGGCATGTTGAAGCCTATCTGAAAATTTTGGCATTTGGTTCTCCTTTTGGATAATAAAAAAGAGAGCCAGTTATTTAGGCTCCCATTTTTTCAATATTCGATAAATTAATTTCATCTAAAGAAAATCAATGCTTTTAATATTATAAGATTTTGTGTCACTTAAAATAATAGCTCATTAATCAAAAGCCTCCATGTTATTCTTATAAGCTACAAAAGCATCCATAAGAGCTGCAACATTATCGATCTTTTCTTCATATCTTTTCTTTAGAAGTTTTCTATTACCATTTGTATCTTCAAGAGTAATACAATTACCCATAGCAAAAGTCATAAGCCCTTCATCAAAGAAAAGCATTCTTTCTCCTGCTAAATGTTTCAGTTCTCCTAAAGGTACAGATTCTGTTCTTGCACCCTGCGGAACTTTTTCAATACCAAATGGACCATTTTCACTTTCCCATCTATCAACAAATGCTTTTGCGTTATATGGGTCATAGCCAAAACAACGAACATCATAATCGCATTGTGCTATGTGGTTATCAAGATCTTCATATACATCCATCATGTCAAGATAAGTTCCATCCATGATAATAAGGCTTCCTTCATCTATGAATTCGTTGTATTTCATTCTCATAGCCGCTGGAAGTTTATTAAGTGTAAGAGATGTAATGTAACTTCTGGTTTTAATACCAAATCCCCCATTTTGAAGTGGGAATAAAAAAGTAAAGGCACAGAAATCATCACCTTGTGATAAGTCTGCACCTAATGAACATCCCATTCCCCAATAATCTTTTCTTCTATGAGGTAATGTTTCTTCATATGTAAAGAAGTATGTATAACCTTCCATTGGTATTCCAAATCTTTTTGCTAGAATATCGTTTCTAGCCGCCGGAGCTTTCTCAGCTCTATCAACATCCAACTGATAGGTCTCATATGTAACTGTCTTGCCAAGATTTGGATTAGCTTTCAGCCACATATCAGGATCATTGATCTCTTCTACCTCATCTAGTTTATACCACCAGATAGAAACATGATCATTTCGATATTCTCCTTTTAAGATGTCCATAAGCTCCATCTTAATAGTATCTCCAGATCCATTTCTTACAGTTCCTTCAGAGCTAACTGCTACAATCAGATAATCATCATTCTTTGATGCGCCCTGTTCAAGTGCGCCAATAACATCTTCTCTGATATCACCAGAAAGCCACTCATCTATAGTATTAATTCGAGAATTAAGACCTTGCAATTTATCGATTGTCATAGGTCTAATCTCAGCTATAGATCCTGTAAGAAAATTTTCTATACCTTTCTTGGTCGAGGCAAGCTTCATTCTATTTGCTTTTGAACCTGTGGTGTTTTGAAGCGATCCTTCAGTTAGAAACTGAAATAAAGGTCCTTTCGCTCTTGTGATAGATGTTCGCATAGGCGAGAAAACTTCTTCTGCTTGTTTCATTGTTGGTGCTGTATGCACCTGATGAGTTGTTGTGGTATCAACATTCAAATAGAAAGAATGGATACATGACTCATACATAGATTTAGCAGCACCTCTGGCTACGATAAGATACTGTTTATTAATTAGACGTTTCTTAATTGTTCTTGTTACATATTTTCCACCGTGTCCATTAGGATTTGGTTCGTATATGCTACGGTCTACGAAGTAATACCAACCAAAAATTTCTTCGGCCCACAATTTGAAACTATCTAATAGGTTGAGATCTGAGCCATCAGTAAGAGTTAACTCATTCTCACAATATAGTATAAACCCATTAACAGATTCATTATCATAGTAATAGTCTGGGTTGGCTATCAGATCATCGATTCTGTTCATCTCCATTGAGATTTCTCTACAAACCGGGATCTCTCCTCGTATAACGGCATCACGAAACAAACCATAATAATACGGTGTTGCCGTGTTTGATAGTGACATTTGTTATCTCCTATTTCTTAACTGAAATATATTTTTTCCAAATCTGATTTCCAATACTAGGATCACCAATAACTTTGCCAACAGCTTTTGAACCACCCCAAATTACTGCTGGTACTGCTACTGTTGCTAATACTTTAGAACCTGTACTTGATAAAAATTTATTAGTGGCTGCTTTACCTCTCTCAACGGCATTATCATTAATTAAATTCTTATTAAGTTGTTTCTCTTCTTCAAGTCTTTTATTGTATTTTTTAATTTCGTCATCAGATAATAAACGTCTATTTCTATTAATATTCTTTCTTCGTTTGATTTCTTCTTTATTAGCTTTCTTTAAAGCTCTTTTTTCTTTAGCAGAATATTTTGATTTGTCTAAAGGATAAGGTGGTCCATTACGATCTCCCCATTTCTGTCCTTCAACACCATGGTGAATTAAATAGTTAGAACTCATCTACATTGATCCTTCCCGAATACGCTTGCATTGCTTCAATAGCTTTTGAATATAATTCTTCAACATGTTTCTGAGATTGTAAAGCTTCTGTCCTAGCAACAAGCAATTCTTTTTCTAATTGCAATTTTTCTCTCTCAAGTTTTTCTTTACTTGTCGCAAGCTTCAAATAATGCGTAATAACTTGCGATGATGCTGTTCCCTCACGTAATTGTTTCTCAGCAAGGTCAACTGCATAAGATATCATTTGATTCTCACGAGCTTCTGGTGTCTCAGCAGGTCTCTGTCTAGGCATTACATCTTGAGAATCGGACTTTACCTTTCTCATGATGAATTACCTCCTTACTTCATATGAGAATATGTATAGTTTCTGAATACTATTAAGCAGGGCATGTACACTTTTAATATCCTTCGTAGCCATCGAAAGGAGAGCGGAAACTATAACACACTCTGGATAGAGTACATGCCCTGGTCAATAGAATCCAAAATATAATCAGATTAATTCGAAATGGAAACCTCTGTGTGTTTTTTGTCTTCCATATAAACAATCACAAATATGTCTATTATTTCCATCGATTGCTTTTTCACATTCTAAAATACTATTAAAAATTTCACCAGTTTCAATTATTCGAATTTTCTTTCCAGGTCTTCCACCATTTGGGTTCTTTTTCCCTTTCATACCAAAACTTGGTTTAGCTAAACCGTTAGTAAATGCATGAATCATGTTTTCTGATTTCGTACACCATTCTAAATTTTTTACATTTGAATTTAATTTATTACCATCTATATGATTCACATCTGGTTTATTTTTTATTTTAGGTATAAATGCCTCAGCTACAAGTCTATGTATTTTCATACATGAACGTTTACCATTAGAATATAAATCTACGGTTGGATAACCATTTCTTATAACCGGAGTTTTAATTCTATTTGTTTTATTATTTAAAACTTTTCCAGTAGAAGAAATCGAATAGTTATCAAAATTTTTAATATTTTTCCACTTTTCCACTTCTAGTTTTCCCCGAATTGATAAATATAATTTCTGTCTCTTATACACATCTGACGCTGCCGACGAAGGCTTAGG
>CAMFQH010000001.1:0-35930 GCA_945980025.1 uncultured Lactobacillus sp. | reverse complement strand
ATTTTAGCACAGTGTTTTAAAAGTAATTATTTTCATCTTATTAACTTGTTTAATTTTCTTAAAAAAGTAATGCGGAGAGTCTTGTAACATGCTAATATTGATTAGCACAATAAGGTAAAGGTAGAGAATAGTGAATAAGATGGAAGATTCTAAAGATAAGAAAAAAGTTTTAACTAGAGAAGAGTATCGAAAGCGACTAGCAAGCCATGGTAAAGTAAACGTTTGGGACTTATTCTTAAACCGGCCATACATTTCAGTAGCTTTAATTGTGCTAGCAATTCTATTTATTATGACCAAGTGGTGGCTTGGTCTAGTAATTTTAATAATTGCTGCAATTGCTGGAGCATTTATCATTGTAAAAAGTAAAAATCCTGACAGAACTCTTAGTTTGGAATTTAAATTAGGTGGGAATAAGACACTTCATTTACTTAAAGCATTGCAGTTAGGAGCTTCAATGATCATGTTTTTGTCCACTTATATGCGACAAGTTGTTACTATTAATTTTCAAACTACTGGCTCACAAGATATGTTAAAAATGCTCCAAGGTGCGGCTGCTAGCACCAATAATGTTTATGCGGCTCAGGGAGCAAATGTAGTTGGATTACTGGATAGCTTATTGGGCGGTAGTTTGTGGGGGACCTACCGCTATGCGACAAATAGTGGTCAATTTATGAATGATCCGGCAGGTAGATGGATTATGATTTGGACCTTCCTTTTAATGGTAGCCCCTGCTATTTGTGTTTTGGCACAATTCTTTAGAGAACCATATTCACGTCGGGCTATGTTAGTTGGGTCAGGTATTTCAATAGTTTTATTTGTTTTGACGCCAACTATGATTAATCGATGGGCATATCAATTTGCCATTAACCACCAAATTAACCCAGCACAGATTGGTCAAATGTTTAGTGTTGGCTACATGGCTTACTTTGGCATGGGATGTAGTATTCTAGTATTTGTAATCGCTATTATTCGCAGCATTAAACGAGATAAATTTTAATGAATGAAGATAAAATTGCTACTATAATTTAGATAGCAATTTTTTATTTGGAGAAAAAAGATGAGTTTTGATCAAAGAAAAGTAGAAATTAACAAGCAAACAATTTTAATGCCCATTAATACTGGTGTAAGTGAAAAAGATATTTTAAAGCAAGCAGAGGAAATAAAAAAACTCCAACCTGAGATGATGGAGTGGAGAATTGATTATTTTAAAGACGTAGTTTTAATGAACAGGTTACTTGAAGTGGCAGGAAAAGTGAAAAATGTGATGGGGACTATTCCTATTTTAATTACATTTCGTAGCCAAAAATTCGGCGGCAAAACTGAATTAGATAGTGAAGATGCATATTTAAACTTAGTAAAAATCGTAATTGATTTTAAATTAGGATATGCTGTTGATATCGAGCAAGGGCACGTTTCTGATAGAGTAAAAGGTTTAATTGAAGATGCAAAATCTAAGGAAGTCCAAGTGGTACTTTTTTAGATAAAAAAACTCTTTCGGAAAAGTGACCGAAAGAGTAAAGTTAAGGAAAGCTACAAAATGTTATATGAAAGCGCTTCAATCGCCTTCATAGATTATTATAGTAGAGTGTGAGCTGAAGTGCAAATATTTTTTTCAGAGATGAGGAATAAATTTGAATAACGATCCACTTATATTTGAATTTGCGATAGCTAAAGATAAACCATCCAGTTTTAATGGTAGTAAGGATACTACCTGTCCTTTTTGTGATGTGGGAAATTTAAGGGATATTTATCAAACCAATGGTCCAATGATCTGGCTGGCTAATCGTTTTCCAACTTTAAAAGATACAAAACAAACAGTATTAATTGAATCAGATGAACATCATGGGGATGTTGCTACATATTCACAAGAATATAATCGCCGCTTAATGAAGTTTGCTCTTGAATGTTTCGACAAGATGAGGAAAAACAGAGAATTCAGATCAGTTCTTTGGTATAAAAATTTTGGACCTAAGTCTAATGGATCACTGTCTCATCCACATATGCAAATTGTTGGTTTGTATAAAGAAGATGGCTATAAATATATTCATGAAAATAATTTTACTGGAATTACTGTTTTTAAGACAAATAATATGGAAGTTAATTTCGCGACACATCCAGTTCAAGGCTTTCAAGAATTAAATGTTAATTTAATAGATAAAAACGGCTTAAATCTTTGGGCGGATTGGATTCAATACGCTATCCGTTATACTTTAGAAGAGATGTATGGGGGAAAATGTGATTCATATAACCTATTTTTCTATCCCAATAAAGACGGAATCTGTTGTAAAATTATCCCACGTTTTTATGCGCCGCCTTATTTTGTAGGATATAAATTATCTGAGTGTAATGATAATAACACCTTGAGAAAAGAAGCGAAGAGATTATTAAATTTTGTACAAAAATCTTGAAATAATATTTCAGTACCTTAGAATGTTGAATAGAAATAGAGGTACGTTATGGATTTATCTACTAAAGTTTTAAACAATTATCCTAATTTTAAGGGAGCATCTAAAAAGATTGCCGATTATTTATTGGCTCATCCAAAGACTTTTTTACAAGAAGATGCACAAGGCTTGGGAAAAATTACTAAAACTAGTGCTGCTTCGATGATTCGTTTTTGTCAACAATTGGGGTTTAAGGGCTTAAAGGATTTTCAAATTCAACTTGCTCAAGATACACCACAAGAAAGTGAAAATACAATTGAACCGATTGTGGATAATCATGATAATCCACATATCGTTTTACAAAAACTTCTGTCAAGTATTGAACATAATACTGAAAAAACAGCTCATTTGATTGATGGAATGGCCTTAAATCAAGCGATCAATTTTTTGAAAAATGCTGATCGAATCTATTTAGCCGGTGTTGGTGCCTCCAGCTTACCTGCTCAAGATCTTTACTATAAATTTATTCGTAGTGATAAAAATGTCATTTTTAATCAAGATATTCATATTGCCTTAGAGAGAATTTGTTATTCCCATTCGACAGATGTTTTGGTTATTTTCTCTTATAGTGGCCTGACTCAAGAAATATTATTACTTGCTGAACAAGCACGTAAGAATCATACTCCGATTATTGCGGTGACTCGTTCTCATCAGTCTCCCTTGGTTGAAGTCAGTGATGTAGTTTTAGGTGTATCAACAGATGAAAAGCTGCTTAGAGTAGGTGCGATAAATTCACTTTTTTCTGAAGTATTTGTCTCAAGTGTCTTATTTTTAGCAACGATTAATCAAGATTTACCTAGATTAGAAGAAAAGTTTAAAGAAACAGAACTAGTAACTAATCAATTAAAGAAATTAGATGAGTAGTATTCTAATAATGAATTAAATAAAGAACGTAACCTACTAGAAAAGATGCACTTAAGCATCTTTTTCTTTTGAAATTAAAAGCTATCTTGATATAGGATAATAAAAAGTTTTAAAATAACTTTATAATAAAAGATACTGATATAATATATAAGATAACGTAAGTTAAGTTTTGTCTAATTCTAATAAGAAAGGCGATTGCTTTATGTTAAAGGGTAGAATTACTGACATTATCCAAAAGTATGATATTGATGCAGGTGTAATTGTTAAGTATGGCGATCAAATTATGTATCAACATCAAGCTGAGAAAATTTTTCCAGCAGGAAGTTTGATTGACTTAGCTATTGCTGCATATATTGAAGATCAGTGGAAAAAGACCCCTGAAGTTGTGGATGAAAAAATGGAAGTTACTGATCTTTCTCGTGTGCGTGGCGCTGGTATTATTGGTGATTTACGTCGTACTAATTGGAGCGTTTGAGACCTAGTTTATTTAACTAGTGCACTATCAGATAATGTAGCTACTAATCTATTAATTGAGAAATTTGATATTTATGAAATTGATGAGTGGTTAAAACAGAATTATCCCGGCATCCGATTGGGAAGAGAGTTAATGCGCTATTCGGCTAACGATCAAGATAACGAATGTACAGCTGCTAGTGTTGATAAGTTGATTACACATTTAATGACTACTCAGAATCTCTTCTGTGCTTTAGTGCGTAAAGGATTGAGTAATCATACTATTCCAACAGATTTAACTTTTTATGGGGAGAATCTTCTTACCTACAATAAATTGGGCCGAGATCGTCAGGCATGCCATGAGGTTTGTGCTTTTATGACAAAAAAAGCACCAGTATTTTGCACGGTTTTGAGCAGTTATGAGGGAAGAAATATAGGGGATAGATTATTCTTCCAAGAATTAAGTAAGTTGATTTTTTCACATGTGAAAAGTGCTGACTTTGAAAAATAGGAATCCTAAGAATAGATAAGGATTCCTATTTTTTATAAACTAAATTGCAAGGGTAGAAAATAGTGAGCGGAGGAACAATTTTTGAAAAATATTTTTCGAAAAATAGATATGTATTCTAAAAATTTTAGAATACATTGGCTAGAGTATGTCGCTTTGTTTATCGGAATAGATATTTTTACGCAGATGCTAATCATTCCGTTATTCAGGTATGTAACAACTGGAATTTTAAAAGCTAGTGCAATTCCGTTTGTTTCATATCAAAACATTGTTACCATTATTACCACGCATACTGGAGTTGCTCTCCTACTAATCGTGGAATTAGTTATCCTGCTTTTAGTAATTTATGGTGTATTTGCCTTAATATTATTGGGAATTAGAGAAATTTCTCAGAATCAATTTTCCCTTAAATTACTATTTAAAGAATTATGGCAGACATATCGTTTCGTTCGAGTAGGGTCCATTTTATTACTAGGCCTATATTTCTTATTAATTGTACCTTTTGCAGATATGGTTTATCGAACGCCGTTATTAGCCAAAGTTCAAATTCCAGAATTTATTTTGGATTTTATGACTAGAAATATTTGGCTGGTTAGTGGATTGATAATTTTTTATTTGCTAGCTTTTATTTTTGGTATCAGATTGATTCTGACGCTTCCCTTGATGATTTATCAAGAAAAAAAGACATGGATTGCGATGAAAGAAAGCTGGAAGTTAACTAGCCACAAAAATTGGTGGACCCTCTTAAGTAGCTTATTAGTTGCAGGAATCTGTGTGAGCGTAATTTTAGTTAGCTGCAATTTAATAATTTATTTCTGTCAATTGGGATTAGATCATTTGCCAGAAAAGCTTAGCTTTAGTTTTGCTATCTTTAATCTGTTACTGGTCCAAGTAATTAGTGAATTAATGGCGATTTGGATTAGTGTTATTTCTATTTTAATTGTCGTCACACCGTTAAATAGTTTTAAGTGGGAAGATCAGAAAAAAGTAAAAAGTAAAAAGACAATTAAAATAGTAGATTCCTGCTTAATAATCGTTTTTGTATTAGCTGCAGGAATCAATAGTGCCTTGTATTTAAAGGGAGCAGATATGCAGCGCCCAGTCACTATTTCACACAGAGGAGTAAGTGATAAAAATGGAGTTCAAAATACTATCCCAGCTCTAGAAAAGACAGCAAAACTTCATCCAGATTATGTGGAAATAGACTTGCATGAAACAAAAGATAATCAGTTTGTAGTTATGCATGACGAAAATCTGAAAGAGTTAGCTGGTATTAATAAAACTCCAAAAGATTTAACTTTAAAGCAGTTGACCAGAATTACGCTTCATGAAGATGGGCACCAAGCTAAAATCGCCAGTTTTGATCAATACCTAAAAGCTGCTAAGAAATTAAATCAAAAATTATTAATCGAAGTTAAGACAACGCCTAATGATTCTCCAAAAATGCTCCAGAATTTTAATCAAAAATATGGCAAGCTAATTATTAAGCGTAAATATCAAGTTCAGTCATTAGATTATCGTGTTATTGAAGGATTACATCAAATTAACCCTAAGCTATTTGTCTTGTATATCCAGCCCTATAATTTTACTTATCCCCAAAGTGTTGCAGATGGGTATTCAATGGAATATTCTACTCTAAACAATGATTTTATATGGCAGGCTCAACTTCAGAATAAGCTGGTGTATGCTTGGACAGTTAATAGTCCACAAATGATGATGAAGATGATGTATGACAATGTCAATGGAATTATCACCGATCGACTAGCTGAATTAAATGAGACAGTTAAAGATTTTGAAGATAATCGTAGTTACGCTAATAAGCTATTAAACTTTATTTTAATATTGCCTGATGATAATAAATAATTAAGTGTAAAGCATCCCTTACTGGGATGCTTTTTTACATAGAAGAAAATGCTTATATTTTGATAAAGAAAGCGCTTCATGATAAAATAGGTATATACCAATTATTAAAGAATAGTTCAAAACTATTAATAAAAGGGGGATTATAAAGATGAGTGATAGATCAAATGCAGTCAACGCATGGGTAAACAAAAATATAATGCCTATTGCAGCAAAAATTGGTGCCTTTAAGCCATTGATTGCCATTCGTGATGGAATTGCAATGGCTATGCCACTGATCATTGTAGGTTCATTATTTATGGTTATTAATGGTTTTCCAATCACCGCATGGACCAACTTTTTAACTAAAACTGCTGTTCATGGAGTGAGTTTGTCACAGATTCTGGTTAAAGTAAGCAATGGATCTTTCGGAATTATGGGATTAATTGCAGCTTTTGGAATTGCATGGAGCTATGCTAATCAATATAAAACGGATGGCGTTTCTGCTGGGATTATCTCAGCGTCAGTTTTCTTTATTGTGACACCAAGTATTATGAGTGGAGGAAAGACTCCTGCTGAAGGCTTTCCATATGTTTATCTTGGAAGCCGTGGATTGTTTGTAGCAATCTTTTTAGGTTTACTTAGCGCTTGGATTTTTCAATGGTTTATTAATCATAATATTCAGATTAAAATGCCTGATACAGTTCCACCTGCAGTCGCAAAGAGCTTCTCTGCCTTAATTCCAGGTACAGTTTGTATCTTTTTAGCAGGATGTATCTACTGGCTATTTTCATGGGCCCACTGGGGTAACTTACATGATGTAATCATGAATATTCTAGCCAAGCCATTAGGATTATTAGGTAATACCTTACTGGGAACTTTAGCATCAATTATTTTGGTAAGTTTATTCTGGTTTGTCGGTATTCATGGAGGAAACGTAGTCAATACGGCTATGTCTCCAATCTGGTTAATGCAAACTGATGCTAATAGAGTGCTGAATCAATCAGGGAAATTAGATTTAGCCCATGGTGGTAATATTATTACTCAGCCATTTATCGATAATTTTGTATATATGGGCGGAGCAGGTGCTACTTTAGGATTAGTTTTATGTGTAGGTTATTTAGTTTGGAAAAAACGTGCAAGTAAACAAAATGAAATTTTGGCTCCATTAACTATTGTTCCAGGAATTTTTAATATTAATGAGCCTACTATGTTTGGTTTGCCAGTAGTTTTGAACCTAAGCTTAATTATTCCGTTTATTATTGCACCTATGTTTAATGCTATTACTACTTATACAGCAATGAAATTGGGCTGGGTGCCACTATGTAACGGAACGGTTATTCCATGGACAATGCCGCCGCTTATTTCAGGATTTTTGGCAACTAATAGTATTGCCGGCTCAATCTTGCAGCTGTTTAATATCATTGTTGATATTTTGATTTACTTACCATTTATGAGTGCTCTAAATAAACGGCAAATTGTTGAAGAAAGTAGAAAGGGTTAGAAATATGGTTACGAGAATAATTAGTGCAAATACTAGCGAAATTTTAAAAATGGACGGTACTCAATTAAAACAAAGTATCAAGGCTAGTGAAGGTCGAACTGTTTTAAGTGAAAATGTGGTTACTGAGCCAGCAATTGATAATCTAACTACTTCAGAAATTGCGGCCGCTTTTGGAGCAGACTTAATTTTATTAAATCTATTTGATACCTTAAATCCTAAAGTAAGCGGCTTGGAAGTGGATAAACCAGAAAATACGGTTAAAAAACTTCAAAAATTAACTGGACGCCCAATTGGAGTAAACTTGGAGCCAGTTGATGAGAAAGCAGAGATGGAATCAACTAAATTGCAGATTTCTTCTGGTAGAACTGCAAATGTTGAATCAATGAGAGCAGCTGAAGAGTTAGGATTCAATTTCGTTTGTTTTACTGGAAATCCTGGGACTGGTGTAACTAATAGAATGATCGCTAAAGCTGTAAAAACAGCTAAGAAAAATTTTTCAGGTTTAATTATTGCTGGAAAAATGCATGGAGCTGGCGTGGATGAACCAGTAGCCAGTGAAGAATCAGTTAAAGAGTTTTTGGATGCAGGTGCAGACGTTATTTTGGTTCCTGCTGTTGGAACAGTTCCAGGTTTTACTAGTGAAGAATTAATTAATATAGTAAAAATTGTTCATAAACATGGTGGACTAGTAATGAGCACGATTGGAACTAGTCAAGAAAGTTCTGGAGCTCAAACAGTCCATGATATTGCCTTACAAAATAAAATTTGCGGTATTGATATCCAACATATTGGAGATGCAGGTTGGGGAGTAGTGCCACCAACGGATACTATTTTCGAATTAAGTAAGACAATTCGTGGGATGAATCATACAATTTCCCGGATGGCACGTTCAATTAATCGGTAAAAAGATAATAAATAATATATAAAAAGAAGATATCTTAGCAAAAGTTACTTTGATATCTTCTTTGTTTTTAATATTCAGTTTTACCTAAATCATCTTCTGGGCGGTGGAGCTGTAGACGCAAGCCGTAGACAGAAAATTCTTCACCGTCTTCTTGGCGGTTAAGTTTAATACGTAAATGGTCTCCATCTTGTTCGAACTCCACTTCATTTCTAGTGTCAATCCAAGCTGCCTCTTCAACGTGAGGAACATGCTTTAATTCGATACTTTCTTCAAGTGGAATATGGATGAAAACATAGCGTTGATATTTAGCAATGGCATTATAAAAGACATGAACATTGTCTTCATCTGCCTTTATTTCATGGTCAGCCCGACTTTCATAGTAAGCATGTCCAAAGCGACTAATCCAATTACGCAAAGTTTTCATTGCAGGATCTGATTCGGCTTTAATTGATCCATCGGCGTTTAATTCAACTTCGAAATAGATATTCATATCGTCTAATCTAGCAGCGATTAATTTTGCTAGAACATCAGGAGAAATTAATTTTTCTGCTGGTCTTTTTTGACAAAATTTAATTGTATATTTTTGACAAGCTGCTTGCAGGTCTGCCATTTGTTCATCATTAGCGTCTTTGATACTTACGCCTCTAAAGCCGCAGTCTCGTGCATGACGTACAAGAGCATCGGCATCAATTACACCTTTTGGAGCAACTTGATACTGCAATACAAGTCCAATATTTAAATCTTCTTTTTCACTCATTTTACTATTCGCTTTCTATGTCATATTCAAGATTGATTATAAGTGGAAAAGAAATTTTAAGCAAAGCAAAATGGTTTCACGTATAATTAGGGAGGACTATAGAAGGGACAAAAAAATGATTATTTTTAATATTATTTTATATATTACCATTGGTTTCATTGTTTATTTTGGTTACCAAACTGTGCTTCATTATCATAAACATGAAAATGTTAATTTTCTCCGTGGCTTAATTATCAGTACGCTTGTTTTAGCAGTGCTAGTTTCTTTACAAATTTACTGGGCACTCCCTAATATTATTGGCCTATTTTTATGGCTATTTATTATGTTCTTGTTTATTAGTGTGGCTGCTAGTGCTAGATATATTACCGCTAGCTTGCAGGATAAGAAAAAAAGAAAGATAGAGCTAATTGCTTCTGCTGCTTTGGCAGTTATTAGCTTGATTGCTTTATTTATCGTGGTTGCCAATGTCAGATAATAATATAAAAATAATTATTGCTCCAGCTAAAAAGATGAGAGTTGATCAAGATACTTTTTTGGTTAAATCAGAGCCTGCTTTTTTAGATAAGACTCAGGAGCTATTAGACTTTTTAAAAACAAGAAGTTTTAACCAGTTACAGGAGCTATGGAAGGCGAATGATAACATTGTTCGTACAAATCAACATAATCTTGTAACAAGTGAACTTGATTCTAACTTAACCCCAGCACTTTTAGCTTTTTCAGGAATTCAATATCAGTATTTAGCTGGGGATGTTTTACCGCAAGAAGGATTAGACTATCTTCAAGATCATTTGCGTATTTTGTCAGGCTTTTACGGTATTTTGAGACCTTTTGATGGGATAATTCCCTATCGTTTGGAATTAAAAACTCAAATGACTGGCTTTAAATACTACAGTCTCTATAACTTTTGGAAAGATCTTCCGTATCAAGAGCTTTTTGCCGATACAGATACAGTTATTAACTTAGCGTCTTTAGAATATTCGCGTTTGATTTCTCCATATTTAAAGGATAGTCAAAAAATGATTACAATTAAGTTTTTGGAAAATAAAAACGGAAAATGGAGACAAAGTGCTACACATGCTAAGATGGCGCGAGGAGAGATGGTTCGCTTTGTGGCCAAAGAAGGAATTAATAGACCGGAAGATTTAAAAGAATTTTCTGATTTTGGCTATGTTTTTTCAGCAGCCGATTCCTCAAAGGAAAATTATATATTTAAGAAATTGTAGAAAAAAAGAGAAATCAGACGATTTCTCTTTTTCTATATAAATTAAAACGCATTATTATTCTGTAAAAAATTTGCTGTTAAATTAACAGCATTTTTTTGATAGATATCACTAAAACAATGGTCTGCACCTTCGATTAAGTGTAAAGTGCTGTTTTGATAAATTTGATCGTATTTCTTTGAGGCATTAGGGGAAACAACGGTATCATCTGTACCGTGGATTAAACAGACAGGTTTAGTAAATTGAGCAGATACTTCATAAATAGGCAATTGTTGAGCAATGCGTAAATAAAATCCGCCTAGGGTTAAATCTTTAAAAGGAAGGCGGTCTGGGATATGGTCTGGATTATAGGTAACTCCTTGTGTATTACCTTCAAGAGCATCACTTTTTAAAGTGGCAGCTGGTGCTAGCAGTACTACCTTTTTTATCAGATCAGGATAAAGCCCAGCTAACATTGAAGCAACAACACCACCTTGAGAATGGCCGACTAGATAAATATTACGTACATGCGGATCTGTTTTAACGTAATTTAAAATGGCATTTGCATCTTCAATTTCATTTAAAACAGTCATATTTTCAAATTTACCATCTGAATCACCATGGCCATTAAAATCAAAGCGAACACTAGCAATATTTTCATCACGAAGACTATTAGCAATTTCTTTTAGCAAAGAAGTATTACGGTTAGCGGTAAAACCATGAAAAATGATTGCCATGTCATATATTTCTCCGAAAGGTTCTTCCCGAGTTCCAACTAATTGTAATCCATCACGCTCAAGTGTAATTGTTGCCATATTAATGCCTACTTTCTTTTTGTCTAACTTTATTATAGTCTGACATGTGAGATAATTTAGTAGCTTAATAAATTTTTAGTATAATATTTTCTTGGATAAAATATAAAGGATTGTGATGAAATGGATCTGTTATTAGTAAGACATGGGGTTAGTGAACATAATACTTCAGATGTGATCTCCGGCGGTACTAGTAACCCTAACTTAAGCCAAGCGGGTGTTAAACAAGTAGAAGAAGTAAGTAAGTTAATTGACAATAGTAAACTTGATCGAGTATATGCAAGCCCATTAATTAGAGCTAAAAGAACAGCACAAATTTTAACTGATTTTCAAAAAGAGATTATTACTGATGATCGACTTAGAGAAATGAATTTTGGCTCTTGGGACGGCCAACATGCCGAAGAGCTGAAGATAAAATATCCTGATGCCTTCGATGATTTAGGAACTATTAATAGTAAATATGCAGAATACGCTGAAAATGGTGAAACTTTTAGTCAAGTAGCAGATCGAGTTGAAGAATTTTTATCTGAGATTCAACCCGATGCTAATGACAAGACAATTATGATTGTTTGTCACGGATTTGTGATTAGGAGTTTAATAGCTCGGTGGTTTAAACTAAAAATTGAAGATGTAATGACAGTAAGAAATGTTAGTTTTACTGAGCTTCATTTTGAAAAAAATGATATTGAGCGACCAAGATTAATGACCTTTAATCGGACGGAACCCTTGTATTACGGAATTAAGAGGTGATATGTTATGCGAGTAGTAATTTTACGTCATGGAACTACTGAATTAAATAAGCAAGGAATGATTCAAGGATCAAATGTTGATCCTGATTTAAGTAAAGAAGGGCGCGCTTACGCAGAAAAAGCTGCTAAGAATTTTGATCCTAGTCAATTTGATGCAGTATATGCAAGTCCATTAAAGAGAGCGCAGCAAACTGCAAGGATTTTTGTGGGGGATAAGACCCCAATAATAACCGATAAGCGAATTGAAGAACTAAGTTATGGTTCTTGGGATGGAAAATCTTCTTTAGAATATCGTAAAAAGCATCCAGATGCTTTTAATAGCAAAGGACTAATTAACGATAATATTTATAAGTATGCTTCAGATGTAGAAAAGCGTGAAGATTTTAGAAAAAGAATTGCTGCATTTTTTGACGATTTATATAAAGAACATGCTAATGATACAGTTTTGGTAGTTTGTCATGGTGTAGTAAGTCGGATGATTTGTGCTCATTTTTTAACTAATGGCGATATTAAGTATTTTGACCAAATGCAGAATTGCGGTCTAGCTGAATTAGACATTAATAAAGAATATGGAACTTTGGTTTACTATAACCGCGTCTTAGCATAATAATTTTAAGGCTTGATTTTGATATTTTATCGAAATTAAGCATTTTTTATATCTATATGTTGACATGGTGTCACTTTAGGAATAGACTTAAGACACATCGAAAGTGACACAGTGTCACAAGGAGGGAAGGCATGGTTAGTGAAACTTTTATAAATCTTTCGGATGAAAAGAAACAAAAGATTGAAGGAGCGCTTTTAAAAGAATTTAGTACTTATCCCTTAGCTAAAGCGCAAGTTGCACGCATTGTAAAGGATGCGGGGATTGCTAGAGGAGCATTTTATAAGTATTTTGGTGATTTGAAAGATTCATATATTTATCTCTATAGTCTTGCGATGAAAGACGTCCATATGGGACCTCCAGCAAGGTTGAGAGAGTTTGACCCTGAAGCTTTTTATAAGATGACAGTTGATTTTATTAATCAGACTGAGAATAGTATCTATTTTGATCTAATCAAACTACATCTTAGTCAGAATCAAGCTTTTCTTGGAGATGATAAAAAGCAGAAGGATGCTTTTCTTAATCTCGACTCTCAAGTCTGGGCTGCCATGGTTTTAACTCATGAGGCAATAGATTTAGCCCTATTTGATAAAAAGAATAAAGAAAAAATTCTAAAAAGATACCATGAAAGTTTATGTTTATTACAAAGGAAGTAGGCAAAAATGTTTTTAGCTCTAAAAGAAATAAAATACGAGAAGCTGCGTTACGGCTTAATTACATTGATGATTTTTTTAATCGCATATTTAATTTTTATGCTGTCATCATTGTCAGTAGGTCTAGCTTCAGAAAATACACAAGCAGTTAATAGCTGGCAAACTCAATCGGTTGTTTTGAATGACAATTCGAATGTAAGTTTGAGTCAGTCTCTGCTAACCAAAGAAAATCTAAAAGATTTTAAAAAGACAAAGAATGATAGCTATATCGGGATAGTTCCAATTGTAATGAAAGAAAAGAAACATCAAACAGTTTCAGCTCAATTTATTGGATTGAATAAAGATGAATATATCTATAAAAATCTAGAAGTAGTTTCTGGTCGTAAAGCAAAGCACAATGACGAAATAGCTGTTGATCAAATTCTTTGGAATAGAGGTTACCGCTTAGGCGATAAAGTAACCCTAAATGGTAGCGATCAAAAGTATAAAATTGTTGGTTTCTTAAAAAATGCCAAGATTAATATTGCGCCAATTGCTTATGGTACGATGGCAACCTGGAAGAAGTTAAGACCAATGGCTCCGAATGTTGAAGCTTCTGGAATTATCTCTAAGAAGAACTTAGATTTTAAAGCTAAGAATGTTAGATCTTATGATAAGCAGACTTTTGTTAATAAATTACCTGGTTATACAGCCCAAAACTCAACTTTTGAATTAATGATTGGTTTTCTATTCGTAATTTCGTTGATTGTGATTGCAGTATTTTTATACATTTTAACTATTCAAAAAATGCCAAATTATGCTGTTTTAAGAGCACAAGGTATCCCAAGCAAGACTTTAATTGGTGCTACTCTTAGTCAATCATTAATTTTAGTAATTTTGGGTACGGTCTTAGCATATCTTTTAATGCTGCTTACTGTTAGCGTAATGCCAGCTACTGTACCAATCGATTTTGCCCCATGGATCATGATTTCAACCTTTGCCGGGATGATTGTAATGGGAGTAATAGGTGGATTAATTCCAATTCGATCAATTCTTAAGGTTGACCCTTCAAAAGCTGTGTAAGGGAGGAAATTTATATGTCAGTAATTGAATTAAAAGATGTAAGTAAATCCTATGGTCAAGGAGAGGCCAAGGTTAATGCTCTAAAAAATATAAATTTTGAAGCTCAAAAAGGTGAGGTTGTCTTAATTGAAGGACCCTCTGGAGCCGGCAAGAGTACTTTTCTAACAATTGCAGGAGCACTGCAAAAGCCTACTTCTGGTGAAGTATTTATTGGAGGAGATAACGTAACTAACTATTCTCCTAAACAAGCTGATGCATTACGTCTAGATAAAATTGGCTTTGTCTTACAGGCTTATAATTTAGTTCCTTATTTGACTGTTCGGGAACAGTTCATCTTAGTAGATAAGGTTAAAAAGACCGGCAATCTAAGTAAAGAAGCGCTTGATGGATTGCTAGATGAATTAGGAATTTCTCAACTGGTAAATAAATATCCTAAGGAATTGTCAGGTGGGCAGCAGCAAAGAGTGGCAATTGCGAGAGCATTATATGCAGATCCAGCCATTATTTTAGCTGATGAACCTACTGCTTCATTAGATAGTGAAAAGGTTGAAGAAGTGGGAAAACTATTTAAGACTTTAGCTAAACAAAAAGAAAAGGCTATTATTCTAGTTACCCATGATTTAAGACTGAATAAGTATTCAGATAAGATTTATGAAATGTTAGATGGACGTTTGAGCTTGAAAAAAGTAATTAAGTATTGAATAATAAAGAAAGCGATATCATATAGTTGAAAAGTGAATAAAGTGAGATTGTAACAATATTTTGCACAAAACCCACTTGTCTCTAGTTTAAGAAGGGATAAGTGGGCTTTTTTGTATGTTTAAGGAGGCACGATGAAAATAATAAGAGTTTTAAATAATAGTGCTGTTATTAGTGAAAACCAAGAGCATGAGGAGATAATTGCACTTGGTAAAGGAATTGCTTATGGAAAAAAAGCGGGGGATGAGTTTGATAAACAAAAAATATATAAAATTTTCACACCCTTGTCTGACAATCAAAGAAAACTGCTATTAGAAACAATTCATGAAACAGATCCTATTTTCTTTCAAATTGCACAAAAAATTGTTGATAGATTGAAATTTGAAGAAAATATTGAACTGGCTGATAGCGTATATATAACTTTGACAGATCACTTAGCTACAAGTGTAGAAAGAGCGAAGAAGGGATTGTATTTAAACAATAAATTTATTTGGGAAGTAAAAAATTATTATCCAAAAGAATATCAATATGGTTTATGGGCTTTAAAGTTGTTAGACGCTCAATTTGATTTGAGTTTTCCAGAAGACGAAGCTGGATTTATTGCAGTACATATCATTAGTGGGGAGCTAGGAAATGATATTAGTGATTTTAGTAAATCAGTAGATTTTATCAAATCAATTACTAAAATTGTTAGATATTATTTTCACATTAATATTGATTACCAATCTTTGAACTATAACCGCTTTGCGGTCCACTTGAAATTCTTTTGGAAAGCTATGATGTATAAAAAGGATCAATCTAGTTTTGGAGATTTGAGCCAAGAAATTTTAAATGTAATAAAAAATAGCGATATTGAAGCATATAAATGTGCTTTGAAGATTAAGGAATATATTTTAGAAAAATATAATTATGAACTAAACAATGAAGAGATTATGTATTTAGCAATACACATTAATAAAATTGTGAGTGGAGAAGAAAAATGAGCTATGAAAATATGAATAAGCAGATTATAGCTGCTGTTGGAGGAGAAGATAATATTCAGTCTGTTGTTCACTGTGCGACAAGACTAAGATTTGTTCTAAAAGATGAAAGTAAAGCAGATGATGCGGCAGCTGCACGAATTCCTGGAGTATTGCAAGTAGTAAAAAAAGCAGGACAATATCAATTAGTTATTGGTAGTACAGTTGAAGATGTTTATAACGATTTAGTTAAGATGATTAACATCGAAAATGATGATAGTTATAAGTCAACACCTAAAGAAAAGAAGAATATTTTTGATACTGTAATTAGTGTGATTACTGGATCAATTGCTCCTGCTATCCCATTACTTGCTGGAGCCGGAATGGGAAAAGTTTTGCTTTTGATTTTGACAATTAGCGGTTTGTTGTCAGATAAAAGCCAAACTTATCAAATATTAAATTTAATTTTTGATACCGGCTATTTCTTTATGCCAGCGTTTATTGGATTTTCAGCCGCTAAGGTTTTTAATACTGATCAATATTTAGGTGCTTTTATGGGATTAGTAACTGAACATCCCATTTGGACAGCAATGGTTGCAGCTAAAAAGCCAGTAGAGTTTCTTGGGATGCCAGTACAGCTAATTAAATATTCTTCTACTTTAATCACTGCAATTATTTCAGTTTGGATCATGTCCTATATTTATAAGTATGTAAAGAAATATACACCAAATATGGTGAAAATTTTTATGGTTCCAATGTTAACAATGCTTATAACTGCACCTTTAATTTTCCTAGTTATTGGGCCAATCTCTAATATGATCTCTGAAGGTATTGGATTTATATCTATGTGGCTATTCCACAATGCAGGAATTGTTGCTATTCCAATTTTGGCTGCAGCATATCCTTGGTTTGTATCTATTGGGATTCACAAAGCTTTAAGCCCAATTAGTATTCAATTAGTTGCTACACAAGGTTTTGATCCAATTATTCGTGTAGTTGCATTATGTTCAAATATGTCACAAGCAGCTGCTTCACTAGCAGTTGGTTTAAAGAGTAAAAACAAGAAACTAAAGAGTTTAGCACTTTCATCTAGTGCAACTGCATACTTAGGTGGAATTACTGAACCTGCTCTGTTTGGTGTTAATTTACCATTAAAGAAACCTATGTATGGAGCAATGATTGGTGGTGCAATTGCAGGTGTAGTTGCAAGTTTTATGAAAATTAAGGCATTTATTTATGTCACACCTGCCTTTTTAAGCTTGCCAATGTGGGTTTCTAAAACTGAAAATTTTGTTATTCAAGCTATTATTGTAATTATTGTTGCTAGTGTTGCTACATTTATTGCTACGTGGATGATTGGGTTTGATGATCCAGTAGATGAAAATAATCAAAAAACTAAGTTTGATCAAGTACATGAAAAACATGATTTAAAGAGTCCTGTAAATGGAAAGGTAGAGCCTCTTAGTGAGGTAAAGGATGAAACATTTGCAAGTGGAGTAATGGGAAAAGGAATTGCTGTTATTCCTAGTGAAGGTAAAATTTACGCTCCTGATGATGGAGTGGTTACAGCTACTTTTGATACAGGACATGCTATTGGTCTTCATTTAGATAATGATGCAGATGTATTGATTCATATAGGGATTGATACAGTTCAGATGAATGGTGATGGATTTAAACAATTAGTTAAAAAAGGGGATCATGTGAAAGCTGGTCAAGAATTGGTTGATTTTGACATAGATAAGATAAAAAAAGCTGGATATGATCCAACAGTAATGATGATTGTGTTAAACAGCAAAGATTTCTTAGAAGTATTGCCAGTTGTAACCAAAAAAGATGAGGAAAAGGATGTTACAACGAATAGTAATGTTATTGTATTAGCTTAGGAGATAATTATGAAATACTATCACGTGCCTGAAGGATTTAAGTGGGGTGTCGCAACGGCTGCTAATCAGATAGAAGGAGCTTGGAATGAAGATGGTAAAGGAATTTCAATTGCTGATTGCGAACGCTATGATCCTGAAAAAGCGAGAGCAGGCTATAAGTCAGCAAATAGTATGACAAGTTCTGAAATTAAACGTGCTATGGCAGATAAAGATAGTAAACGTTGGGGAAAAAGGCATGGAGTAGATTTTTATCATCAATATCCTGAGGATATAAAAAAATTAGCGGCTACGGGAATTAATACTTTTAGAACTTCTATTGCATGGAGTAGAATTTTTCCAAATGGTGATGATATTAAGCCTAATGAAAAGGGACTAGAATTTTATGATAAGTTATTTGATGAGCTACATAGATATAATATTGAACCAATAGTTACTCTATCTCATTATGAGATGCCCTTAAATTTAGTATTAAACTACGATGCTTGGTATGATTTGCGCGTTAGAGAGTTTTTTATAAAGTTTGCAAAAATTGTGATAGATCGTTTTCACGGCAAAGTTAAATATTGGATTCCGATTAATGAAATAGATAGTATTTTGCGTCATCCATTTTCTTCAGCTGGATTAATAAGAGATCGCTTTCTAAATGAAAATTTTGAAAAGGTCATCTATCAAGCAATGCACAATCAGTTTGTAGCAGCTGCTGCAATAACAAAATACATTCATGAAACTTATTCTGATATACAGGTAGGTTCAATGATTACAAGTACAATGATCTATCCTTATAATAGTGATCCACGCAACAGCCTTAAGAGCGTTCAGTTAATGCGAGAAAGCTATAATTTTAGTGATATTCAAATTCGTGGTAAATATCCTCTAAATTTAGTGCCAAAATTAAAGAATTTACATATTAAAATATCAAAGGAAGACTTAGACTTAATTAGTGAAAATACAGCAGATTTTATTGCATTTTCATATTACTCTTCTGTTTGCACTGCTTTTGATACAAAAGGATTAAAAGTAACAAAAGCAAATCGTATGGAAGGGGTTTATAACAAATATTTACCTACCAGCGATTGGGGATGGCAAATTGATCCTATTGGTCTAAGGATTATATTAATTAATTTATACGATAGATATCAAAAGCCCCTATTTATTGTTGAAAATGGATTAGGTGCTAAGGATAGTCTGACTACAAGTGGAAAAATTCACGATGATTATAGAATTGATTATTTACGACAACATATTAAACAGATGTTAGTCTCTATACAAAACGATGGAATAGAGCTTATGGGCTATTGTATGTGGGGAATGACTGATATGGTATCAGCATCGACAACACAAATTTCTAAGCGATACGGTTTAATATATGTTGATTTAGATGATTTTGGAGATGGAACTTATAAACGATACTTGAAAGATTCATATTTTTGGTATCAGAAACTTTTATCTTTTAAAAATAAAATTCCCAAAGATTTTTTAGACAAATAAAAAAGAATTCAGGTGCCTGTAGCAGGTACTTGAATTCTTTTCATTTAGTAATGCTTCAATTCTACAAATTAGGATCAATCTTAAACCGAAGTGGTGAATCTGCGGTCTGAGCAGTAATCAATTTGGCATTTAATTTTTGATAGTTCTTAATAGCAACATCAGTTAGTTTTTTATTAGCTTCGTTTACGAGCTCTACTTTTTTAGCTTCATCTTTTTCTTGAGCCAATTTCTTATCATATTCAGCTCGCAGTTTATTCAAAGCTAGATTCGTTGCTTTTTGCGTATTAACTAAACTAGTTGCATATTTATTCCAATTTCGATCTACTAAGACGCTAGCCATTTTAAATACCCAGTAAGCTGAATTTGTTGAAAATTCTTCTTTACCGTATTTGAACATAGTTGGTACTTTAGTTCCTTGTGGGTAAAAAGGAATGTAGACACTTTGTGCAGCAATTCCCATTGCTAGCCAATGAGTCATATTTTCTCCTCGAAGTTGGAGGAGGTGGGACTCCTGGGTAGTAGCTACGGCAATTGGACGATAGGCAGGTTGACCTTCGTTTTTAGAATTAGTTAGGTCATACTGTGTCCCATTAAAGTGATCGCTTAAAACGCGTTGAGCGTCTTGAATAGATACAGGATGATCAGGCTTTCTAATAAATGGTAAATCAAAACTTTCTGGATCTTGATTTACGGAAGGTGTTAGAAGCTTTTGGCCACTCCAAACACGTGGAGTATTATAAGTTAAATCCGAATCATCATGTGTACCAAAAATTAATCTGAAATTAAATGGTTTATTTTTTGGCCAAAGATTATTTTGATAAACAAATTCTTGAATTCCAGGAGAAGTTATAAAATTGTCTTTATCATTAAAATCAATGACTTGAATGGCTAGTTGATTAGCAACTACTGCGTATGAATCGTCAGGGATGCGTTGAGCAACATAATGGTGGCCCGAACCAATTTCCATATACCACGCTTCATCTCTATCTGCGAATAAA
This sequence comes from uncultured Lactobacillus sp., assembly GCA_945980025.1. GTDB lineage: Bacteria > Bacillota > Bacilli > Lactobacillales > Lactobacillaceae > Lactobacillus. The sequence goes on along the minus strand of CAMFQH010000001.1, from coordinate 15,551 downwards.
ATCCCATCCGCTTCTGCTGCACCGTGTTCTTGAACAATCTTGCCTAAACGTTCTACACCTTCGCGAGCAGATTTAATATATGGCAAAACAACAGTTATCATTGCTTCTTCTAAGATACCTTTTTCTTCATCAAAAGGATCCATCGCCATTACACGATCATTAGCATAGGCACTTTCAGTAGCGCTCATTGCAACGTGATATTCATTGATTCCATCTTCTTCAAATACTCCATATTTATCTGTCCATTCAGGAGTAGAAGAGTAAGAAAAACGTTCGTTAGGTAATTCCATCTGAAACTTATTGTCTTTCGACTTAAAAATATTATTTTTAATTGTTTGATGTGAATTAAAAGCAAGATGCTTTGGCCAAGCAGTTTTAGCATCTTCATTTCGGCCGATAATCACACTACCGTCTACAGTAGCATTTTTACCGATTAAAATAGATGTACAAGATGAACGTCCAACAGGAGAAGTCATAGGTTTCACACTTTCTATTGATATAATATAATCTATATTGTAACGTATAAAACTTAAAAATAAGTGAGGGCATTAAAATGGCAGAGTTACCAGAAGATAAAAAAATCGTTCTTACAACTGATTACAAAGATAATACCATTAATATGGAATTTTCTGATAATTTAGTTGATAATCGCGAAAAAGGATACATTCTTTCAGCTGCATTTTTAGCATTTGCTGGGAATGAAGGACTAGACAAACAACAAGTTATTGAAATGATTAATTCCCACTATGATCAATTTACTGGGGATGATGATTCAAGTTTGTTTAAAAGATTATAGAATTTGATATAAAATTCTCCACATTTTCATATTTTTGTTATAATATAATCACGGAGAAAATAACAGATGTTAGACAATTCTGTTATTTTTAGATGATCTCGATGTGTTGATGTTGATGAATATGAATTAAGTGAGGTAATTAAAGTGGCTAGAAAAAAAGAAATAGATAAGCAAAGAATCCTTGATGCTGCTTATAAATTAGCAGTTCGTGGTGGAATTGAAAGTTTAACTGCAAGAAATATTGCTAAAGCAGTTAACTGCTCAACTCAACCAATTTATCTTGAATTTGAAAACATGCAAGATTTACGTAATCAAGTTTTAGCAAGAATTTCTGATGAATTGAAGTCTAACACTCTTCAACAGAACTTTACAGGTGAACCTTTGATCGATTTAGATCTTTCATACTTGTACTTTGCTAAAGAACATGTTGATTTGTTTAGAGCAATGTTTGTAGACGGTAAATTTGGAAATCAAATGATTGTTGATACTTTAATGGGACTTGGACTTGAAAAATTCAAGCAACAATTTGACGCAGAACAATTTTCTGAAGAAAGACTCAATCATATTGTGATTTCTAACTGGATTGCTGCTACAGGTTTAGCAACTCTTCTCATCAACAAGATGGCAAACTTTTCACAAGCTCAAATGATTAGTGTTTTAAAGGCACAAATTCATGAAGCAATGTTAAATGACCGTCTCACTAATGTTGAAGAAAATCCACTATTTGCTGCTGATAGTGACGCTTCTCTTGAAGAACGTCTAGGCTAGTTTCATAGATTAATTAAGCACCACGTTCAACTGAAAGTGGTGCTTTTTTGTTAAAATTAAATTATGGCTTTTAAAATAGTGAGATTAAAAAGTATAATTTAATAGAAAGATAATTAAAAGAAAGGTGACGTAGAAATGAAACTCTTTGCCATTGTAGGTAGCAACGCCGATCATTCTTATAATCGCGATCTACTAAATTTTATTAAAAAGCATTTTACTGATAGATATGATATTGAATTGGGAGAGGTTAAAGATCTTCCAATGTTTAAAGAAGGAGTTAAAGAACCTGCTGCAGTAGCTAGCTTTGCTAAAAAGGTAGCTACTGCAGATGCAGTGTTAATCTCTACGCCAGAACAACAACACTCAGTTCCTTCATCCTTAAAGAGTGCACTAGAATGGCTTTCATCAGCTGAACACCCTTTTAAAGATAAGCCGGTAGTTATTGTGGGTACTTCAGTTTTACCACAAGGATCAGCTCGTGGCCAAAGTCATTTAAAGCTGGTGCTTTCCTCTCCTGGTTTTGGTGCCAAAGTCTTTAATGGTGATGAATTTATGATGGGAACAGCTCCAGAACAATTTGACGAAAACGGAAACTTACCAGCTGGAACTGTTAAGTTTTTAGATCATTTCTTTGATGAATTTGATAGTTTTTATGCTGAAGTAAGTAAGTAGGAGGAACGACCCATGAAATTACTAGCAATTGTTGGTACGAATGCAGATTTTTCATATAATCGTTTTTTAGATCAATTTATGGCTAAGCGGTATAAAGATCAGGCTGAAATTGAAGTATATGAAATTGCTGATTTACCTCGTTTTAAAAAAGAAGCACAACCAGATAGTAAAGTTGAAGAATTCAAAAATAAGATCCGTGAAGCAGATGGTGTGATTTTTGCTACTCCAGAATATGACCATGGTATTCCTTCTGCATTGAAGAGTGCAATGGAGTGGACGGGAAGCCATGCTCAAGGAAATGCAGATGTAATGAAGATGAAACCAGCAATGGTTTTAGGTACATCTTACGGAATTCAGGGAGCTTCAAGAGCGCAAGAAGAAATGCGTGAAATTTTGCTTTCTCCTGATCAAAGTGCAAATGTTTTGCCAGGGAATGAAGTTTTAATTGGTCATGCTGCAGATAAGTTTGACAAGAATACTGGAGACTTATTAGACCAAGAGACTATTCATGCTATTGATTTAGCATTTAATAATTTTGTTAAATTTGTTGAACAAGCTCAAAAATAAGTTAAAACCTTATTTTCCTATAGTACAAAAGAAACTAGGTAGAATTTTCTATCTAGCTTTTTTTGTCATTAAAGTTTATTATTTTAATGAAAGAAAGCATTTTCACAAAGCTTAGAAAAGAGAGATTTATATGCTCGGTTTTTCAGTTTACTTAGATAAAGATTTGACTGCAGATGATCATAATTATTTGCTTGGAATGAGGAATGCTGGTTTTAAGGAAGTCTTTACTTCATTAACCGGCTTAAAAGATGAAGCAGACATAGTACTAAAAAGATTAGATCAGTTAACTAGCTGGTGTAAAGATTTAGAGTTAAAGGTCATGGCAGACGTTTCACAAGATGATTTACATTATTTAGGCTATGATTTAGCGGATGCAGAAGAAATAAAGAAGCTTAATGTTACTGGATTAAGGATTAACGATCAAGTATTAATGCGTTTTGTATCAAAATTGTCTAAAACTATGTGGGTATCTTTAAATGCAATTTACTTACAACCAGAAGATATTACTCATTTAAAAGAAGAGGCAGCTAACTTTGATCATATTAGAGCCCTATTTGATTTTTATTCCCAGCCAGAAACAGGGATGGATGAAAAGTGGTTTGAAGAAAAAAATCAATGGCTTCACAATTGTAATTTAGAAACAGCAGCTTTTATATCTGGAGATGGGGTTAAAAGAGGACCATTTTTTGCTGGAGAAACTACTCTTGAGTCACAAAGAGGCGTATATCCATTAGCAGCAGCTCTCAACTTAAAAGATTTGGCCTGCAATAACGTCATTGTTGGCGATCGTCTAACTAGTGAGACGATTAAGTCTTTTGCGCGTTATACGAAGGATCATGCAATTACGCTTCATGTAGATGAAAAAAATACTTTCCTCAATGAAAATCAATGGCATAATTATTTGTATCTTGCTCAAGATATCGTTAGACTCCGTAGTGAAGGCGAGCTTCCAGAGTTTGAAGCGCAGGATTTACCTTTGGATCGACCTGTGGGAACAATTAGTATCAATAGCAATGGTTTAAATAGTAACGAAATTCATATTGCTAAGAGAAATTTACCTGTTAATAAAGATGGAAGGGTTCTTGGAAGAGTCTGCGATGAAGAGTGTAGCTTGCTTCCTCATATCGAGCCAGGACAAAAAGTTATTTTTAAAAATTTAGAAAAGTAGGGATTACAAAATGATTAGGCCAAACATTTTACCACTGCAACATGTGCCAAATGCACGTGATTTGGGCGGTTATGTAGGTTTTGATGGTCGAAAAATTAAGATGCATCGACTTCTAAGAACAGGGAAGTTATGCCAAATGACTAAAGAAGATGAAACTTTTTTAATTAATTATGGCTTAACTAAAATTGTTGATTTACGCTCACCTAAAGAAATTGAATTAGCTCCTGATGTTGTGCCAGCAGGAGTTGAACATATTGATAATCCAATTCATGGAAATCAAAGTGCAGAAACAGATCAAAAGATATTGCAATTAAAAAAGACCTATACTAAAGATCAATATGCTGGTTTTAAGACGATGTGTCACCAGTACCATTCTTCTGTTAGTAAGGAATATTCTCAAAAAGCCTTTAATAGTTTACTTAACATCTTTGCTAATACTAAAGATGGAGCTATTATTTTTCATTGCTCTGAAGGAAAAGATCGTACAGGATTAGCTACAGTTCTGATCCTATATATTTTGGGCGTTGATATGGAAACTATCAGACAAGATTATCTATTTTCTAACTTAATGCTAGGAAATTATCAGGCTAAGATGAATCAAAAGATAATTGATGAGGGTGGTAGTGTGATTTTGCGTGCTAACGTTAGAAGCTTAGCCAGTGTCGCAAATGAATATTTGGATACAGCTCTCTTATTAATTGATGAAAAGTATGATGGAATAGATAATTACATTAAAAATGTTCTTAAAGTTGATGATGAGATGATTCAAAGTTTGAGAGAATTATACTTAGAACCAAAGAAGGCATCAAAATGATAGAAAATTATGCTTCAACTCCAATTTCAAAAGTTGGGCGCGGATTAGGAACTGTTATTACGCTGCAGGTTTATGGTGACCAGAATAAAAAGATTTTGGATCAGAGTTTTGATTTGATTGCCGGATATGAAGATCGATTAACGGTAAATCGAGACCATTCTGAGGTAATGGACGTTAATCATGCAGCTGGTATTCATCCCGTACAAGTTTCTGCAAGTACATATAATCTAATTAAGCTAGCTGTTTATGAAAGTAAACAAAATTTCGGCTTTAATGCTCTGATTGGACCAGTTGTAAAATTATGGCATATTGGTTTTAAAGGAGCCCATGTTCCATCTGATGAACAAATCAAAGAGAAGATGAGTCTAACGAATCCAGCAGATGTTAGATTAGATGATGATAATCAGACTGTTTTTTTAACTAAAAAAGGGATGGAGCTGGATCTAGGCGGAATTGCTAAAGGATATATAGCAGATAGAATTAGAGATTTATGGCGTGCTTATGATGTTCGTGCTGGAATTATTAATCTAGGTGGGAATGTCTTATTTGTAAACAGTTCTCCTAAAAGAGCAAGTGGGGAATGGATTCTGGGCGTGCAAGATCCGAAAAAGAAACGTGGTAATAATTTAACAACCGCCACTGTCCATGAATGTTCTGCTGTAACGAGTGGGACGTACGAACGCTTTTTAGAAATTAATGGGAAAAAATATCACCACATTATTGATCCTAAAACTGGATATCCCGTTAAGACTCATGTGGCTGGTGTAACCTTATTTACTCGTGATTCTGTTCAAGCTGAAATTGAGTGTAAGCGACTATTTTTTGCTGGTGGTCCTATTCCAGGCTGGAAAAATGATAAAGCAGGTCGCTATGGTGCAATCTTTGTATATGACGATGATTCAATGGAAAGAATTGGTGTATAAAAAATAGGATTCGGAATTACCGAATCCTATTTTTGCTGAGTATTTTAACCAACTGTTCGACTAATACCAAATATTGTCTTAAATACTCCATTTGACAAACCTGGTGTATTATAAATAATTACTCGTAAAATTGGTGAATCAACTGTTTGTTGAATAAACCAAGGATTTTGAAAAGCCTGGCACATTGATAAGGCTACATAAACTAAGAAGTAAGCAGCAATAAAAGATACTATTGCTCCTAAAACATTGTCTAATAGATTACCGATTCCCTTTTTAGTACGATCACGTTTAGGAAGCCAGCCCTTACAAATCTTTAAAATCATTTTACCGATAAACCAAATTACAAAGAAGGCTAAGAAACGGTAACCGATTATTTCAAGACTAATATTGCCCGTTGTGGGAACAACCTTACCAGAAAATTGTTGATAGAACCAATTTCCCAAGCTGTTTTGGCCTAGAATAGCTGCTGCAAATACAATTGCACCAAAAATCATATTAATAACACGTTGAGCAAATCCCAGTTGATATCCTTTATAAGTTTGATAACCGAGATAAAGAATCACAATAAGCGTAACAATCATGAATTTAACTCCTTTTGCTAATCATTATAGCTTATCGATTTTAATTTAAATACATATTTTTAAATACTTAGTTGTTTTTTGACGATTCTTAAAAAATACTACATAATTAAATACGTTAGTTTATGATGATAATAGTGTTGTTAACCGCCTTTAATTGCGGTAAATTAGGAGTGTGAAACTAGGTTTCACAGGTGAAAAATGAATCCAGAAATTTTTGCAAAAGAGCTCGCAAAATATGGCTTTGAACTTAATGAGAAGCAAAAAAAACAATTTGCGACGTATTATGATAAATTAGTTGAATTTAATAAAAAGGTTAATCTTACCAGAATTACTGATAAAAATGAGGTTTACTTAAAGCACTTCTTTGATAGCATTACTCCACTTTTAGAATTTCCAGACCTATTTAAAGGTGAGAAAACTTTATGTGATGTTGGAGCAGGAGCAGGTTTTCCTTCTTTACCAATTAAGATTTTGTGCCCTAACTTAAGTATCACTATTGTTGATTCTTTGGGTAAAAGATTAAAGTTTTTAGATGAACTTGTAAACGACTTAGGTTTAGATAAAGTTACTTTAGTTCATAGTCGTGCGGAAGATGCCGGTCAAAATAAAGATTTACGCGAAAAATTTGATTTGGTAACTGGACGTGCAGTGGCAAGAATGAGTGTTTTAAGTGAATATTGTTTACCACTAGCAAAGGTTGGTGGTTACTTAGTTGCTCTAAAAGGACCAAAGGCACAAGATGAATTAGCGGAAGCTAAGCATGCGATTGATGTATTGGGAGGAAAAGTAGAAGATGTGAAAGAATTACCCCTTCCTGATACAGATGATGACCGCACTTTAATTGTTGTTGAAAAAATAAAAGCGACCCCTAAGAAATATCCGCGTCAAGCTGGTACACCGAATAAAAAACCACTTTAAATTTAATTGGAGGAATAATTTATGGCATTTTCATTATTTGGCAATCGTCAAAAAAAGATCCCTGAAAGTAAGCAAGTTCAAGAAATTGAGCTCGATAAAATTATGCCTAATCGCTATCAGCCCCGTCATACTTTTAGTGATGAATCAATTGAAGAATTAGCTACTACACTAAAAGAACAAGGCTTACTTCAACCAATTATTTTGCGTAAGCCAGCTGATGGTCCCGAAGGAGAATATGAAATTATTGCGGGTGAACGTCGTTTTCGTGCTGCTCAATCACTTAAATGGGCAAAAATTCCAGCAATTGTTGAAGATATGGATGATGAAAAAGCAGCCTCTTTAGCCTTAGTTGAAAATTTGCAACGTGAAAATCTTAACCCTATTGATGAAGCACAAGCTTACGTTCAATTGATGAAGGTTAATAATTTAACTCAAACTGAATTGGCAGAACAAATGGGGAAGACTCAATCTTACATTGCTAATAAGATTAGACTACTCAAGTTAACGCCAAAAGTGCAAGGGTTCTTAATTGATAAAAAGATTTCTCAACGTCATGGACGTGCACTTTTAGCTTTGAATGAAGAAGATCAAGATACTGCTGTTAGCGAGATTATTAAAAGTGGCTTAACTGTAAAAGAAACTGAAGAGATGGTAAAAGATCTTGATGGTTATTTTGCTGCTCAAGAAAAGGAAAAAGAAGAAGCGCTCGAAGAGAATAAGCCGGAACAAACTAAAAAGCCTAAGAAAAAAGTTCAGGTTCGGACAGCTAATGATTTCAAAGTACAAATAAATACGATTAAAAAAGCAATTAAGATGGCAAAAGATTCAGGAATGACCGTGAAATACAAGGAAGATAAAAAGGGTGATTCCTACAAAATTACTATTGAATTGCTTAAAAAGTAGGCAAAGGGAGTAAATATGGTTCAAATTATTTCGGTTGCTAACCAAAAAGGTGGCGTTGGTAAAACAACGACGACGATTAATTTAGGTGCCAGCATTGCAAATCATGGTTATAAAGTTTTAATAGTTGATATTGACCCCCAAGGTAATGCAACTTCTGGTTTAGGTATTGAAAAGTCAACTGTAGATAAAGATATCTATAATGTTTTAATTGATGAAATTCCTTTATCTGAAACCATTCATCATACAGAAACTAAAAATTTAGATGCAGTTCCTGCTACTATTCAATTAGCTGGTGCTGAAATGGAATTAACATCAATGATGGCACGTGAAACGAGATTGAAGCAGGGAATCGATGAGGTTAGCCATGAATATGACTTTATTTTGATCGATTGTCCTCCATCTTTAGGTCAGCTTTCAATTAATGCTTTTACTGCTTCAGATTCGATTTTAATCCCAGTTCAAAGTGAATATTATGCAATGGAAGGCTTAAGCCAGTTATTGAATACAATTCGCTTAGTCCAAAAGCACTTTAATAAGAATTTGGGTGTGGAAGGTGTATTGCTAACCATGCTGGATGCTAGAACTAATCTAGGAGCAGAAGTTGTTAAAGAAGTTCAATCTTACTTTAATAAAAAGGTTTATAAGACAATTATTCCGCGAATTACCAAGTTAGCTGAGGCTCCAAGTTATGGTAAACCAATTACAGAATACGCTCCAAAATCTCGCGGTTCCCAAGTATATGATTCTCTAGCAAAAGAGGTGTTGAAAGCTCATGGTAAAAAACTCTAAAGAACCTAAAAAACGTGGTCTTGGACGAGGCTTAGAAGCTTTATTTGATGAGAGCCCACAAGTTCAAGAAACTGAGGAGATTACTGAAATCTCTTTAGACGAAATTAGACCTAATCCATATCAACCAAGAAAAACGTTTGATAACAAAAGCTTAAAGGAACTTTCCGAATCCATTAAAGAAAATGGTGTTTTTCAACCAATTATTATTCGTAAATCAGTTAATGGTTACGAAATTATTGCCGGTGAACGTCGTTTTCGTGCTTCTAAGTTAGCTAAGAAGAAAACAATTCCAGCCATCATTCGAGACTTTGATGAGGCACAAATGATGGAAGTTGCAGTTTTAGAAAACTTGCAACGTGAAGACTTAACACCATTAGAAGAAGCGCAAGCTTATGAGATGCTGCAAAAGAATTTAGGGTTAACTCAAGCAGAAGTTTCTAAAAGATTAGGAAAATCTCGCCCATACATTGCTAATTATCTTCGTCTCCTTACTTTGCCTCAAAAAACTAAACGTCTCCTTCAAAGAGGAGAGCTATCAATGGGGCAAGCAAGAACATTACTTGGTTTGAAGGATAAGGATAGTATTGATGACTTGGCCAGAAAGGTAGTTAAGAACGGAATTACAGTTCGTCAATTAGAGTCATTAGTAGCTAAATTAAACGAAAAAGAAAAGAAACCCAAGAAAAAGGCTATTAAAAAATCAGCTTTCATTAGGGCTAGTGAATCACAATTAACTGATAAATTTGGTACTAGTGTAAATATTACCGAAGGTAAAAAAGGAAATGGTCATTTGGCCATTGATTTTGCATCAACTGATGAATTAAATCGAATTTTAGATTTACTAGGAATTAATTTAGATAAATAATTAATAGGAGTGATTTTTCATGTATCATTTGGGCGATGTAGTACAGATGAAAAAACCACATGCATGTGGTGAAAATAAGTGGGAAATCTTGCGAATGGGTGCAGACATTCGCATTAAGTGCTTAGGGTGTGGTCATTTAATTATGATGCCCCGAGCAGAATTCAATAAAAAATTAAAAAAAGTGCTGCACTCAGCAAATGATCCTGTTAACTTAAAAGAGGAACATTACGTTCCTAAGGAAAATATTGCTGTGCCACACTTTGAATAAAACCAATTAAGAGGAGAATAATATGTCATTAACTGCAGGTATTGTTGGATTACCAAATGTTGGTAAGTCTACTTTGTTTAACGCGATTACTAAAGCTGGTGCCGAAATGGCAAACTATCCATTTGCCACAATCGAGCCAAATGTGGGGATGGTTGAAGTTCCAGATAGTCGTCTAGCTCGTATTCAAGAATTAATTCCAGCTAAGAAGATTGTTCATACTACATTTGAATTTACTGATATTGCTGGTTTGGTAAAAGGCGCATCAAAAGGTGAAGGACTTGGAAATAAATTCCTTGAAAATATCCGTCAAACTGATGCAATTGTTCACGTAGTAAGAGCTTTTGATGATGACAACATTACTTCAGTTACTGGTAAGGTTGATCCAGAAGAAGATATCAACACAATTAATCTTGAATTAGCAATTGCGGACTTAGATGCAGTTAACCGTAGAATTGGAAAAGTGCAAAAGGTTGCTCAACAAGGCGATAAAGAAGCTAAAGCTGAATTAGCTGTTTTAAATAAATTAAAGCCAGTTCTTGAAGAAGGTAAAGCTGCTCGCTCAATTGACTTTAATGAAGATGAACAAAAGATCGTTAAGGGATTATTCTTACTTACTTCTAAACCAGTTATTTATGTTGCTAATATTGCTGAAAGTTCAATGGCTGATCCAGAAAGCGATAAGTACTACCAAATTGTCAAAAAGCATGCTGAAAGTGAAAATGCAGAGGCTTTAGGAATTAGTGCCGCTACTGAAGAAGAAATTGCTTCAATGGATGAAGATGAAAGAAAAGAATTTCTTGAAATGGAAGGCGTTGAAGAGTCTGGACTTGATCGCTTGATTAAGGCTGCTTACCACATCTTAGGTCTACGTACTTTCTTTACTGCTGGTGGTCCTGAAACTCGTGCATGGACTTTCCATGAAGGCATGAAAGCACCACAAGTTGCCGGTGTTATTCACTCAGACTTTGAACGTGGATTTATTCGAGCAGAAGTTGTTTCATTTGATGATTTAAATGAACTTGAAACCATGCAAAAAGTGAAAGAGGCTGGAAAGCTTCGTCTTGAAGGAAAAGACTATGTAGTTCAAGACGGTGATATTATTGAATTTAGATTTAATGTTTAGGAGTTTTTTGAATGGATCCAAAAGATCAAAATAAAAGTGAAAATACTGAAGCTGCCAAGAACTCAACAGTAGGTAATGCGCAACAAGAAAAATTAAAAAAGGCGCATGAACAAAATGCTCGTGATGAAGAGATTAAAAAGATGTCTCCAAAAGAGTTGCGTAATAAGTTAAGTAATAAAAACCAAGATTACATTTTTCGTTTGGAGAAGTTTTTGACAGAAGATCAAAACTATACTATGGATCAAGTAGAGCCAGCAATTGATCAAATTTTGCCAGAAATTATTGTTGCACAACGTAAAGGAATTCCAGCATCTAACTTATATCAAAAAGCTCCAAGAGAAAAAGCAATTGAAATTGCTAATCCCAAAAAAGAAGCACCTAAGACTAAGTTTTGGATGCATGCCGTAGATAATGGTTTATTGTACTTTGTTATCTTTGCCGGCTTTTTTGGTGTAATACAACTATTTAACACAAGCTCTAAGCAACAAGATGGTATGCAACAAATGGGTATTTTGACTGTTGCATCAGTTACAATTTTATTTGGTATTTTAATGGCGTACTACACTGATTTACTTAGTAGAGATAAAAGTAAACGTCCACCAATGTGGCAAATTATTTTAATGGGTGTATTTTTATTTGGAATAATAATGGTTTGGATTACAGTTACTTCAATGCCATTTATGCGGGTGATTAACCCTGTATTAAACCCATGGGTTTACATTGTATTAGCGGTAATTGCTTTCTTTGTTCGCAGATGGTTCCGTCAAAAGTACCATGTTGTTGATCCATTGCAAATTAAGCGTCAAAATGAAATTGCCGCTAGAAGACAAAATCGTCGAAATTAAAAACGTGACTATTTATTTAAATTAGTCTACAGTATAAATAAAGATAACAAATAATTTATTTGTTAAGGGAGTGAATAGACGGCGCGAGGCGTCTATTTATTTTTATCTTTTTTAAGTAAAGAACGGGGGTTTTATATGGTTAATGTGTTGCGTAAGTCAATTAGACAATACAAAAAATTGTCGTTGACTTCCCCAGTCCTAGTTGCAGGTGAAGCTTTAATTGAAATGTTGATCCCGTACTTGGTTGGTATTCTAATTGATAGGGGAATTATGAAAGGAAATATGGGCTATATCAATAAGTGGGGACTAATTCTTTTCGTACTAACCTTAATTTCTTTAGCTTTAGGTGCGAGTGCCAGTTATGTTTCTGCACACGCAGCAGCAGGGTTTGCGGCTAATTTGAGAAAGGATATGTTTTATCATATTCAAGATTTTTCTTTTAGCAATATTGATAAGTTTTCTAGTGCCAGTTTGGTAACACGACTTACTACAGATGTAACCAATATTCAAAATGCCTATCAAATGTTAATTAGAATTGCTGTTCGGGCACCATTAATGCTGATTTTTTCAATTATTATGTCGATTATCATTAGTCCAAGGCTATCTTTGATTTTTGTGGTAATCGCTCCTATCTTTGTTTTAATTTTGGCATTAATTATTAAAAGTGCATATCCTTACTTTCCACGTATTTTTAGAGGATATGATGTAATGAACCAAGATGTTCGTGAAAATATTCGTGGAATTCGTGAAGTAAAGACTTACGTACAAGAAGAATCTCAAATTGAAAAGTTTGAGAAGTCTTCTGGCTTTATTTATAAATTATTCTCAACAGCGCAGAAAATTATGTCACTTAATGCGTTGGTTGTAATGGCAGTTCTTAATATTTCTACTTTAGCGATTTGCTGGTTTGGTGCTAAGGAAATCGTTGGTGGAAGTTTGCAAACTGGACAATTAGTTTCGATGTTTTCATATTCAAACTCTGTTTTGTTTAGTTTGAATATTCTAGCTATGATCACTACTCAATTAGTTATTTCTGAAGCTAGTGGTAAGCGTATTGCAGCTGTCTTAACCGAAAAGCCAGCAATCGAAAATCCACGTAAACCTCTTAAAGACGTAACTAATGGAGATATTGTTTTTGATCATGTTAACTTCAAATACTCACCAGATGAGAAACATTATGCTTTAGAGGATATTAACTTACATATTACCCCTGGTGAAACAATCGGTATTATTGGTGAAACTGGATCATCTAAATCAACTTTAGTTTCAATGATTCCTCGTCTTTATGATGTAACATCTGGTGCAGTTAGAGTAGCTGGACATAATGTTAAATCATACGAATTGAAGGCCCTTCGTGATAAAGTTGCAATGGTTTTACAAAAGAATGTTTTGTTTAGTGGAACTGTTGAAGAAAACCTAAAATGGGGAAACGAAAATGCAACACACGAGGAAGTTGTAGCTGCAGCTAAGGTTGCTCATGCAGATGGCTTTATCCGTGAAATGCCAGATGGCTATAATACAATGATTGAACAAGGCGGAAATAATGTTTCCGGTGGACAAAAACAACGTTTGACTATTGCTCGTGCACTTTTGAAGAATCCGGAAATTTTAATTCTAGATGATTCAACATCTGCTGTGGATACGACAACTGAGCGAGAAATTCGTGAATCTTTGGCAAAAGACATGCCTCATACTACTAAGATTATTATTTCTCAAAGAGTAGTTTCCATTAAAGATGCCGATCGAATTATTGTTATGGATCACGGTAAGATTCAATCAATTGGAACACACGAAGAATTAATGAAAACCAATGAACTTTATCGTTCAATTGCTAAGTTCCAAGAAGAAAATAATGCGGGAAAGTAGGTGAGAGTAAGTTATGGATCAAGTAAAAGAAAAAACACAACCTAAAGGAAATCGAATAAAAGTCCTTGGTCGTTTATTAAAATTAGTTTTAACAACGAGCCCTTGGATGTTAGTTGTTTCAATAATTACTATTATTTTAGCAGCTGCTTCTGCTGTAATTGGATCACTATTTATTGAGCGACTGATTGATACTTACGTAACACCACTCTTACATGAAAAAGTTCCGAATTATGGACCACTTTTAAACGCCATTTTAGTAATGTTTGGCATCTATGCAATTGGATTCCTTTCTAACTACTTATTTAGTATGTTGATGGGGGTATTAGCCCAAAAAGTCCAGTTCCGGGTTCGTAATGAAACATTTACCCATATGGAATCTTTACCAATTGCTTATTTTGATCAAAATAATTACGGCGATATCATGAGTCGTTATACTAACGATATCGATACCTTGATGCAGATGATTTCCCAATCATTACCTCAGTTCTTAAACTCGGCATTAAGCTTAATTTTTGTTATTGTGGCTATGTTTAGTTTAAGCTGGCAATTGACTTTGTTCTCATTTATTATTTTTGCGTTATCCTTTGGAATTGTTAGATTTTTAACAGTTAGATCTAGTCATTACTTTAAAGTTCAACAAAATAAACTGGGTCAAATTAATGGTTATGACGAAGAAATGCTAAATGGGTTAAAGGTCATTAAAGTTTTCTCTCACGAACCTGAAGCTGAAGAAGGTTTTGATAAGTTTAATGAAGAATTGCGTGGAGCTTCTGGAAAAGCTAATACCTATGCCACGATTTTATTCCCAATCATGGGTAATATGGGGAACTTATTGTATGTCTTAATTGCCTTTATTGGAGGAGCTGCTGCAATTAATGGTTGGGCTCCTTTAACTTTAGGTGCAATTGCATCTTTCTTACAGTTATCACGTCAGTTTAGTATGCCGATTGCACAAATTTCCCAACAATTGAATTCAATTGTTTTGGCTTTAGCAGGTGCTCAAAGAATTTTTGAACTAGAAGATGAGCCTTCTGAAGTTGATAATGGCGATGTTATCATGTCTCCTAATAAGGAAGTCAAGAATAGCTGGTATTGGGATGTTCCAGAAAAGAATGGTGATATTAAAAAAGTACCAATTAAGGGACATATTGTTTTTGACCACGTTAACTTTTCATATGTTCCAGAACATCAAATTTTGTACGATATTAATATTAATGCAAAACCAGGAATGAAAGTTGCGTTAGTTGGTGAAACTGGTGCCGGTAAGACGACTATTTCAAATATGCTTAATCGTTTCTATGAGATTCAATCTGGAAAGATAACCTATGATGGTGTTCCAATTTCTCAAATTAGAAAAAATGATTTAAGGCATTCTTTGTCGATTGTTTTACAAGAAACTCACCTCTTTACTGGGACTATTATGGATAATATTCGTTTTGGTAAACCTGATGCTAGTGATGATGAAGTATATCAAGCTGCGCGTTTAGCACATGCAGATGAGTTTATTCATGAACTTGATGACGGATATGAAACTGTAATTGATGGTGATGGCGGCGATTTGTCTCAAGGTCAAATGCAACTGCTCAGTATTGCTAGAGCGATGATTGCGGATGAACCGGTAATGATTCTAGATGAAGCAACTTCAAGTATTGATACTAGAACTGAACGTATGGTTCAAGCCGGTA